>NZ_QTMW01000010.1:0-204288 GCF_003604005.1 Bacteroides sp. OF03-11BH
AGTTATGTTTAAAAAGAGAATCTAACTTTTGTTTAACTTAACAGATATAACTAATGAATATGGAAAACAACAAAAAAAAGGCTTCATTTATTTCAATTGCTGGTTGGAAAAGAATGCAGCCATTGTCTTTTTTACTTTACGACGATTTTACTAATCAACAAAAATATGTTTAACTTTAAAAAACATGGTATGAAAAAAAACTATGTCACAACTGCTGTTGCCTTACTACTTTTAGCAGGATGTAGCAACGATATTAAAGAAACTGATATTCAGTTTACCGGTGATACGGGAGCGAAAGTTTCTTTTAGTGCAGTAATAAACAATCATGAGGCTAGCAATCTTGTTACAAGAGCTACGGAAACAAACTGGGAGGCAGAAGACTCGGTAGGAATCACTTGTGGTACGGAACAAGTGAATATTCATTACAAATACAAGGGCAATGGTCTTTTTGCAGCAAAAGGAGGAAATGCAGAAGAAATTTGGGTATTAGGTTCCGGAGAGTATGATGTAGTGGCATACGCTCCATTTTCTGGTACATCAGGTGAAGAACAACCTGCATTAGAAGTGACTACAGCTAGTGAAAATCAAGCTACAGCAGAAGAACGTGCGAAGATAGATTTTCTTTTTGCCAAAGGGAAGGCTACATCACAAACCCCGAACGTGACATTAGCATTCAATCATGTGATGAGTCGTATTAGATTGGAGTTTCAAGCTGGCGAAGGTGTGGACTTGGCAGATATAACTTGTTATCTTATTGGGCTTAAGAATAATGGTACATTTAATCCTAAAACAGGGGAGACAACAGTCAGTGAAGACCCTGTTACGGATAAAGATGATATTTATTGGGATAAAATAGGAGAGCAGGATAATTATACAGTACAAGCTATTTTACTGCCACAGAAGGTGCAAGGCAAAGTAACTATCCAAGCTAGAATGAACGGTTATCTTTATGAAGCCGAGTTTGCTAACTTGACAGAATTGAAATCAGGATTTTCTTATAATTACATCATCAAGACAAATAAATACGAGGACAATAATTATGTGTTGACAATTACAGAACAAACGCAAATAATAGGATGGGAGGATGAAAACCACGATCCTATAACATCCGACCCGAGTATAGCTGAAACTGGAACAGAGATAACTAATCCTAGTTGGAATATTACAGAAGAAACCGTAACTCCACAGCCTGTTGTGAAGTGATCTGTTTACCAATCTAATATAGATAAAAATGCTAAAAATATAAACATGAGATTTATGAAAATATATAATTATATATCAATGCTTTTTCTGGCTGGCGCAGCCATAGTTGCGTCTTGCTCGCAAAATGAAGAACTCACCGGAGAAACACCGGATTCTTTGCAGGGATTTCAGATTAGTGTGTCTGATGAAGGATTTATGGACGAAAGTGGTAAGACACGTGCTACAGAGAATGGATATACTACCCGATTTTCTAACGGAGATGCTATCGGTATATTTGCGGTAAGAGGAGAAACGGTGGTAGAGGATATCAAGAATCGGAAATTCACACTGACAGATGGCTATTGGGAATTGACTGATGGAGGGGATCCTATTGAATACAAAGGTTCACAATTTCAGCGGATGACTTTTTATGCATACTATCCGTATAATGCGAATGTGACTTTTGATCCGACGAAGGTGGATCCTTTTGAAACATACGTCAACAATTGGAAAATAGGCAGTGAACAAAATGAAGGAAATTATACACAATATGATTTGATGACGAGTACGGGTAGTGTTCAGGGGGATCGTTTGAAAGGACAGATCGCTTTTACTATGCAACATCGGATGGCTCTTGCGGTAGTGAAGATGCCTAATTTGACCTATAGCTTTACAAATGGCGGTATAGATGATTATTTGTTACCATTAACAGCCGGTTCGTTTACAGTGAACAATACTCAAGCAACTCCTTATTATCAGGAAAGTACGGATACATACCGTTTCTTGGTTAATCCGAAGAAGGAATTCTCAATTAAGGGTACTTATTCTGGAGTAAGTGAGATGGAATATGAAGCTAAAGGTACGCTGGAAGGAGGAACGGCGAAAATGTATACCATCGAAGATAAAAGTAAAATCAACCATACTTTGCAGGTAGGAGACTATTTTTGTGCAGATGGAAAAATAGTTTCAGTAGATGCGGAAACGGTGCCGGAGAATGTGATTGGTATTGTATGTTATGTAGGAAATTCACAACCCAGTGTAACACATACTGAACTCTATTCAGCAGAAGTTGATGCTTTGCGTCGCGATTTCCCTGCATGTACGCACGGTATAGTGCTATCTATTAAGAATTCTGTGGTAAAAGATAGTGAACAAAATGATGTTGCTTTGAAAATGTTCCATTCAAGTAAGTCCGGTTATTATTCAGACTGGTTTACTTCAGATGAGAATTGGGCAAACAAGTTTGTAGGTTGTAACACAGAGAAGGATGTTAACAAGAATGATGCTTCATTGGTTTTCCCAGCACTAATGGGATACAATAATACACAGTTACTTACTATGTGTTACGAAGGTATGGGTAGTCCTTCTACTTGCGACCATGCTTATGCGTATATCAAGGCTTATCGTGAAGCGGAAGCTATTCCGGCAAATGTGACTCCTTGGTATTTGCCCTCTATAATGTGTTGGGATACAGTCGCTAAGAATTTGAGTGTTATTAACCGTTGTCTCAAGAATGTAAATGGTGATGAGATGACCTCTGTCGAGTCAGGAACTAACAGTGGACACTATTGGAGTAGCACACAGCGTTCTCCAGCCAACCAATGGACACACGGTATGGCTGGTGGAAGATATCACATAATTTGTGAACGTGATTCGCGTGCCGGTTATTTCCGTATGATGCTTGCATTCTAAAATAATGACGGTATATAAAGTCCGTTAAAATTATACTTATATCATGAACATATACATATATGAATAAGAAAAACTTTATAAAGGGGACAACCTTACCTGTCGCTCTGTTTTTCACTATAGCAACTTTTGCACCTGCATGGGGATTGCAAACAGCCTCGGCAGCCATCGAAGTTGTACAGCAGCAAAGTACTATAAAAGGAACAGTAGTAGATAGCCAAGGCGAACCGATAATTGGAGCAAGTGTACTTGCGGAAGGAACATCTAATGGTACAATTACCGATATTGACGGTGTATTTAGAATAAATGTACGTCCCGGTGCGAAATTGAAAGTATCTTTTATAGGTTATACCGATAAAAAAGTAGTAGCGAAAAATGACATGAAAGTCATTCTGGTAGAGGATGTGACAGCACTTGAAGAGGTGGAAATCGTAGCTTATGGTACGCAGAAGAAAGTGACCATGACAGGAGCTATCGCTAGTGTGAAGGGAGAAGAATTGACCCGTGTATCTGTAGGTTCGGTTTCCAATGTATTAGGAGGGCAGATGACAGGTTTGACTACCGTACAATATTCCGGTGAGCCGGGAGCGGATGCCGCTGAAATTTTTATTCGTGGTAAAGCTACTTGGGAAAATTCTTCACCGTTAATTCAGGTAGACGGTGTGGATCGTGAAAGTATGAGTGATATCGACCCGAATGAAATTGAATCCATTTCTATCTTGAAAGATGCTTCGGCAACAGCCGTATTTGGTATTCGTGGAGCAAATGGGGTCATTTTGATTACAACTAAACGAGGAAAGGAAGGAAAGGCGAAAATTTCGTTTACTACTTCTGCTTCTGTATTGATGCCTACAAAAATGGTAGAACAGGCAAGTTCCTATGACTATGCCCGTTTTCATAATCAAATGATGTCCGGTGATGGCAAATCTGCCTTATTTAGTGATGGCGTGATTCAAAAATTTGCAGATGGTTCCGATCCTATTCGTTTCCCAAATATACAATGGGCTGACTATATTATGAAAAGCTCTACGCTTCAGAGCCAGCATAATCTGAACATCTCGGGAGGAACAGATAAAGTACGTTATTTCATCTCTGCAGGTGCTTATACGCAAGGAGGACTTTTTAGTGAGTTTGATCTTCCTTATAATTTAAGCTATCAGTACCGTCGGTTTAACTATCGTACAAACTTGGATATGGATGTCACTAAAACGACTACTTTGTCATTCAATATTAGTGGTAATGTGAATAATTCAGATCAACCGCGTACGAGTCAGGGATCTTCCGGATTGATTAAAAATATGTATTATGCTACTCCTTTCTCCAGTCCGGGAATCATAGATGGAAAATTGGTAAATTCGAGCGATGAGACTTATTCAGACGGACTGAAATTACCATTTACAGGAGGTACAGGTATGGGATATTATGGAAATGGGTTCAGCCAGACCAGCAACAATTCGCTGAATGTGGATGTGATTCTGGATCAAAAAATGGACTTCTTGACTAAAGGACTTTCTTTTAAAGTGAAGGGATCTTATAACAGCTCGTTTACAGTTAATAAAGTCGGTTCTGGTGGGTCTATTGCTACATACACTCCTGTATTGATGGATGACGGTAGTATTGCTTATCGTAAGTTTGGAGAGAATACAGATGTGAAGTATTCGTATACTACAGGCAAAGCACGTAATTGGTATATGGAAGCCAGCTTTAATTATAATCGTACTTTTGGTGATCATACGGTGACAGCCTTAGTTTTGTATAATCAACAGAAAGAGTATTATCCGAAATTATATTCGGACATTCCTCATGGATATGTCGGATTAGTCGGACGTGTCACTTATGATTGGAAGAGCCGCTATATGGCAGAGTTTAATGTGGGTTATAACGGTTCGGAAAACTTTGCGTCCGATTTGCGCTTTTCTTATTTCCCGGCTGGTTCTATAGGTTGGGTGATGAGTGAAGAGAAGTTTTTCCGTCCTTTGAAGTCGGTGGTTAGCTTCTTGAAATTACGTGCCAGTGTCGGTTTGGTAGGTAACGATAATATTGGAGGATCGCGGTTTATGTATATGGCTGATCCATATAATGTCGGTTTAGGTGACTTGGCAAATCGTGTAACGGCAAGTGGAGGAGCAACTAACGCCTGGGGATATGGATTCGGAACAGATAATGGTACTGTTAGTCTGGGTGCGCGTGAGGTAGCTAAGAATAACCCTGCTGTGACATGGGAAAAAGCTCTGAAACGGAACTATGGTGTTGATATTAACTTCCTTGATGACCGTCTGAAAACAACCTTTGAATATTATAAAGAACGTCGTAATGACATCCTTTTGCGTGACGGTACAGCTCCGGGAATGTTAGGGTTCATTACTCCCTATTCAAATTTAGGAAGTGTAGACAGTTGGGGCTGGGAACTTTCTTTAAAATGGAACGATAAGATTGGCGATAATTTCCGTTATTGGGCGGGTATTAACCTTTCTTATAATCAGAATGAGATTCTTGAAAAGAAGGAAGCACCGCAGAATAATTTATATCAATATCAGAAGGGACACCGTATCGGTTCGCGTAGTCAATATGTTTTCTGGCGCTTCTATGATGAGGATACACCTGCGCTATATGAGCAGACATTTAATCGTCCGTTCCCCACTCACGAGAGTATTCTTCAAAATGGAGATGCAGTATATGTTGACTTGAATGGTGACCGTAAGATTGATGCAAATGATGCAAGTTATGACTATGGCTTTACAGACGATCCTGAATATATGCTAGGTATTAATTTAGGATTCAGTTGGAAGAATCTGGAAATAAGTACTCAATGGACAGGGGCCTGGAATGTAAGTCGTATGATTTCGGATGTATTTCGTCAACCGTTTTATTCATCTTCCAATAGCGAGCAGGGAGGATTGTTGGCATACCATCTGGATCATACATGGACACCGGAAAATCCGTCACAATCTTCGGAGTATCCGAGAGCTACCATTGATAATGCAAAGAATAATTATGCTACTTCCACTTTATATGAGAAAGATGCCAAATACTTGCGTTTGAAAACTCTTCAGGTGGCATACAATTTTCACTTCCCATTAATGAAGAAACTTGGACTGAATACATGTCAGTTGGCTTTTGCAGGATATAATTTGTGGACGATTACACCTTATTTGTGGGGTGATCCGGAGGCAAGAGCTACTAATGCACCTTCTTATCCATTGTCCAAGACTTATACGTTGAGCTTGAAATTAGGATTCTAAAATAGATAAAGGAAAGATACAATGAAATTACAAAATAAATGGTTCATCGGTGCGATGTTGGGAGCGGCGGTTTGTTTGGTTTCCACTTCATGTGTGGACGAAATTAAATTCGGAAACTCTTTTTTGGATAAGGCACCGGGCGGAAATGCTACTATTGACACAGTGTTCAATAGTGCGGAATATACGCGCCAATTTTTGAATACCTGTTACAGTAGACAGTATTACGGATTACCTTATAATACGGACAGTAACGGTAATATTCCTGATTCTTCCAGTCCTTATTTAGGAAAGAAGGATGCGCTAACAGACTGCTGGTCACTTTATTTTAGTGACGCAACTGTATATCAGCAGTATTATTTGGGTTCTCTCAATGCCAACTATGGCACGCGTGGTAATATTTTCCCATATACACGGGAAATGGTATGGGAAGTAGTGCGCTGGTGCTGGTTGTTAATGGAAAATATAGATAGAGTGCCGGGCATGGATAGCACTGAAAAAACTCAGTTGGTGGCAGAAGCTAAATGCCTGATTGCGGCACGCTATTTTGATATGTTCCGTCATTATGGAGGTCTTCCATTGTTATATGCTTCATTCACCGGTACGGAGTCAGGTTATGAAATCCCCCGTGCTACGGTAGAGGAGACTGTTAACTACATGATAAAGATGTTGGATGATGCTATCAATTCCGGTGGATTGGTGTGGGCTTATGCTGATGCCGATCTTGCCAGCAAGGCCGGACACTGGACAAAGGCCGGTGCGATGGCATTGAAATGCAAAATCTGGCAATTTGCCGCTTCTCCGTTGTTTAACGATGTCAACGGATATGCAGGAGGAAACTCAGAGGCTGAACAGCAGCATCTGGTATGGTACGGCGGCTACCATGCGGAACTTTGGGATAACTGTTTGAAGGCTTGTGAAGCATTCTTTAAAGAGCTGGAGAGTCAAGGCGGATATAGCCTGAATAAGGCTTCGGAAGAAACACCGGAACAGTATCGGCAGGCATATCGTATGGGATATATTCGTCAGAACAGCAAGGAGGTCTTGCATTCTGTCCGCACGAATATGTCGGACGCTTTCAACTCAAGTTCTTATATGTGGCATTCCTGGGCTGTTCCGTCACTTTGTCGTACCGAATATCCGCCTACACAGGAATATGTGGAGATGTTCCCATGGGCCGACGGTACTCCGTTTGACTGGAAAAAGACGGAAACAGAAGGTAAGTTGGATGCAATGTTCCTGACCGGAACATTCAAAAATGGAGAACAACTATTGTCGGAAATCGTATTAACCCGTGATCCTCGTCTGTATGAGCATTGCATGGTAAACGGATTGCCGAAGATGTTAGACTGGAGTGCAGGAACAATGTCCGGTTTACCTTATGAATTGTGGGTCGGAGGATACGATGAAGGACAAAATGCTGCACTTGAATCAGGTAACTATGCGACTGGTTATAAAAATATGAAATATTATTTGGGAACAGAGTACCAACGTCAGTATACGCATTGGGTATATCTTCGTTTATCTGACATTTATTTAACTTATGCAGAGGCCTTGCTTCAAGCCAAGAATGATCACCGGGGTGCTATTGACCAAATGAATATAGTACGTGCCCGCGTAGGATTGAAGAAAGATTTGGCGGAGTGTGTTACAGATAAGAATTTACTTTCTGACAAAGCAGCCTTATTGGAAGAATTGCTGTGCGAGCGTGTTCGGGAATTGGGGCTTGAAGATAGCCGTTACTTTGATCTTGTCCGTTACAAGCGTGCCGATCGTTTCGAGAAGCGCCTGCACGGGTTGCTCGCCTATCGTTTGGATGATACCGGTAATCGTATAACGGGAAATGCTAAATGGAATGAAGGAGATAAGAACAAGGGGGCATTGCAGCCTACTCGTTTTGAATATGAAAGGTTTGAGTTATCCAAGCCGGTCCGTCGGTGGTGGACATACGGATTTGATCCCAAATGGTATCTTTCTCCATTCCCGCAAACGGAAATTAACAAAGGATATGGATTGATTCAGAATCCGGGTTGGTAATGTGAGACAGCGAAATAGATTAAAACAATATTGAATATTGATTTATATGAGAAAAAATAAGATTCTGATACTGGCTTTACTGGTTTGTTTGAGCATTCCGGTCAGAGCACAGAATACAGACAACAACATTATAGGTATTGTTGTTGATAAATCGGGAAACCCAGTCTATGGAGCGTCCGTTAATGTGGAAGGTGGCGCAGTGGAGACCCGGGTTGAAACTGATAAAGATGGTAAATTCGAGATTGCGGTCGAGAAAGGACAACGTTTGAGTGTCGTTTCTGTCGACAAAGGCTCTACCACAGTTGTGGCAAAGACTGATGGTCCGATGACTATTGTGATGGGATATGCAGCTCAGACTATTGATGTGGGAGCTAACCGGACATTCAGTCGTCATGAATCAACAGCAGCTGTTTCTACCACCTATAACGAAGAGTTTAATAAGCGGTCTTCCCGGAATATATCCAATTCTTTATATGGATATGGATTGGGCCTTACTACTTTGCAGAATGCGGCCAGTACCGGGTTAATGGCAGATCCTACCTTTTATGTACGTGGTTTGCAGAGCTTGTCAAGTAGTACACCGCTTGTGCTGGTTGACGGTTTGGAACGAGACATGAGCTTGGTGAGCCCAGAAGAAGTAGAATCCGTTTCCATCCTGAAAGATGCCGCGGCTGTGGCATTGTACGGATACAAAGGGGTGAACGGTGCGATCTTGATTACTACAAAGCGTGGTAAGTACAAAACAAAAGAGATAACTTTTACGTATGATCATATCATTAACACTCAGTCTCGACGTCCGGAATTTGTAGATGCAGCTACGTATGCTTCTGCAGTGAATGAAGCGCGTGGATATGAAGGTTTGGGAGCTCGGTATACTCCGGAAGAAGTCGATGCTTTCCGTAATGGAGTAGGTAGTGGAGGGGCTTCCCGTATGTACCCTTATCTCTATCCTAATGTGAACTGGATTGATGAAACCTTTAAAGACAGAGGAGTTTCTAATAAATATACGATCGAATTCCGTGGGGGAGGAGCAAAGTTCCGCTACTATACTATGGCGAATTTATTAACAGACAAAGGGTTTATCAAAACCCCGAATGCAAATGACGGATATTCTACACAGAATATGTATTCACGTGCTAATTTGCGTACAAATCTGGATATTGATTTAACCGCCACTACCAAATTGAAGTTGAATCTTCTCGGTACCTTGTCCGAATCTCGGATTCCGGGGGCTTCGGTTAACCTATGGGATATGATTTATTCGATTCCTTCTGCAGCTTTTCCGGTTCGTACGGAAGATGACAGTTGGGGAGGAAGTACTACTTGGGCGGGAACATCGAATCCTGTCGCACAATCGCAGGGAGCTGCTTATTCTAAAGGACACTCTCGCAGTTTGTTTGCCGACCTTACCTTGTCACAAGATTTATCTGGTTTGCTGAAAGGATTGGGAGCAAACTTTCGTTTAGCTTATGACAACTATTCCAATATTCTGGAAGACCATAGCAAGACTTATACGTATGCCGGTTATGCAACAAGCTGGACAACTAACGGTCCGTTTTATACTGCCATTTCAGGTGGCGAATCCAGTGAAATGGGTTCGGGTGCAGGTATTGACAACTGGGCGCGCCAATTTAACTTTGCAGGTAGTGTCGATTACAATCGCTCGTTTCGGAAGTGGGATGTGTATTCTCAATTCAAATGGGATTATGAGTATCGTGATTCATACGGATTGAACACTACTATTTATCGGCAAAATGTATCCTGGTATAATCATGTAGGTTTCTCTAATCGCTATTATTTGGATCTGGCATTGGTTGGCTCGGCCTCCAGTTTATTGGCACCGGGGCATAAATGGGCTTTCTCGCCTACCATTTCTGCTGCTTGGGTGCTTTCGGAAGAAAAATGGTTGAAAGATGTGTCTTGGGTGAACTTCCTGAAATTGCGCGCTTCGTTTGGAGTGATCAATGTTGATTATCTGCCTAAAGACGGAAGTACTACCGTATATGACTATTGGGATCAGATTTATACGACTACCGGTACGCAATATAAGTTTAACAGTAGTTACGACTCTGAATTCGGAAGTACTATTATCGGGCGCCTGGCAACTGCTAATTCGACACATGAGAAAGCGTATAAATACAATGTTGGTGTTGATGCCGTGTTGTTCAATGGACTGGACGTGACGGCAGAAGGCTATTACCAACGGAGAAAAGATATTTGGGTCTCTTCCGAAGGAAAATATACCGATGTGTTGGGCGTAGATGCTCCGTTCGAGAATGCCGGAATCGTTGATAGCTATGGCGTGGAACTAGGACTTAACTATACGAAACGGTTAGGAGATGTAGTGTTCAACCTTGGCGGTAATTTTGCTTGGAATAAGAATGAAATTAAGGAACAACTGGAAGAACCGCGTTTGTATAAGAATCTTGTGCAAACAGGAAATCGGTTGGGACAAGTATATGGAATGGTAGCTGAAGGTTTCTTCAAAGATAAAGAAGATATAGCAAACAGCCTTCCGCAAAACTTTAGTACGGTAGTGCCGGGAGACATAAAATATAAAGATGTGAATGGAGACGGAATCATTGATGCCAATGATAAAACAGCTATCGGTTATAGTACGACGGCTCCGGAAATTTATTATTCTTTCCATTTGGGAGCCGAATGGAAAGGGATTGGAGTAGATGTAATGTTTCAGGGAACAGGTAACTATTCTGCTGTCTTGAATACGAAGAGTATGTTTTGGCCGTTGATAAATAATACGACACTTTCTACTCATTATTATGAGAATCGTTGGACACCGGAAAATCAAAATGCCAAATATCCTCGTTTGAGTTCACAGAGTAATGCCAATAACTATCAGGCTAATACAGTTTGGTTGGCGGACCGGTCATTCTTGAAGTTACGTAACGCGGAGGTGTATTACAGATTTCCGGAAGAATGGATGAAGAAGACTAAGATATTGGGGAGTGCCAAGTTATATGTCAGAGGAACAGACTTGTTCTGTTCAGATCATATTGATGTGACAGATCCGGAATGTTATGGTGTAGCGACTCCGCTGAATAAGAGTGTAGTAGTCGGTGTTACGATTGGTTTTTAATCATAAAAACAAAGCGAAAGAATGAAACTGAAAAACATTATCTACGGAATGATGTGTGTAGCCGCACTCGGTTCCTGCTCAGATAAGATGGAATATCATGAGTACAATAATTATGATGAGGATTTTGTGAAGCTCAACTTCGGTAATGTAGGAGGGCTGATAACAAATATCTATTTGTCCATGGATGTGGACTTTGGAAACTATAGCGGGGCAATTCTTGGTTCTGCTACCGATGAGTCCGAATATGCTTATTCGGGAAATCAGATTGAAGACTTTTACAATGGTTCTTGGAGTCCGTCGAATGCTAAAAGTAGCATGTGGACGTCCTGTTATGAAGGGATAGCCAATTGTAATTTATATCTGGAGAAGTTTACCGGACTGACATTTCCCGAGTTGGCTTTGAACAGTGATTATGCACAACAGATGTTCCGCTATACCAATTACCAGTATGAGGTACGTTTCCTTCGTGCATATTTCTACTTTAACTTGGTACGGCAATATGGAGATGTGCCGTTTAGCGACCATATATTAACAGCCGAAGAATCGAATACGTTATCGCGCAGACCGGCACAGGAGATTTTTGATTATATCATAGCCGAATGTGATGATATTAAAGATAAGATTATCGTCGATTACAGTAAACTGGGAGATATGGCATTGCCTAGTAGTCCGGCGGAAACAGGACGTGCCAACCGTAAAACGGTATTGGCCTTGAAAGCTCGTGCAGCATTGTATGCGGCAAGTCCTTTATTTAATCCGACTGATAATAGAGAACTGTGGTATCGTGCAGCTAAAGCCAATAAGGAAATTTTAGATGACAGTAATGGGTTTGCTGAAAAGGCAAAACTCTTAGTGGAGGATTATTCATCACTTTGGAGCAAGGACAATTACAATGACGCTACTAATGAATTGATTTTTCTCCGTCGTGCCACTACTACCACTAATTCTTTTGAGGGATATAACTTCCCGGTAGGGTTGGAAAATTGTAAAGGTGGAAACTGTCCCACACAGACACTGGTGGATGCGTATGAGATGAAGGATACAGGGTTGCGTCCGGACGAGTTGGATAACTATGATCCTGCTAATCCTTATTATACCAACCGCGACCCTCGTTTCTATCTGACTATTGCCAAGAATGGGGACGAAAAGTGGCCTAACTGGAATACTGTTCCTCTGCAAACCTATCAGGGCGGACTAAATGCGGAGCCTTTGAGTGGCGGAACTCCGACTGGCTATTATCTGAAGAAGTATTGTCAGACGGCAGTAGACTTACGTGCCGGTACAGCTTCAAAGACCTATCATTCATGGATTACATTCCGTTTTGGAGAGTTCTATTTGAATTATGCGGAAGCTGTATATAAGTATCTGGGTAGTCCGTATGCAACGGATAATGAATTTACAACTTCGGCTGTGGATGCTATCAAAGTAGTTCGTACGCGTGCCGAGATGCCCGGATTCCCTCAAGGGATGACCAATGATGCTTTCTGGAAGAAATATCAGAATGAACGTATGGTAGAATTGGCCTTTGAAGGACATCGTTTTTGGGATGTACGTCGTTGGAAGGAGGGTGACAAACATTTCAAGAACATTGTTGAAATGAAGATTACGAAGAATGGGGATGATACTTATACGTATGAACGTAAGGTAAAAGAAAGAAGTTGGGATGATAAGATGTATTTCTTCCCGATTCCGCAGAGTGAAAAATCTAAGAATCCTAATTTGGAGCAGAATCCGGGGTGGTAACCCACAACCGGAATGCTGATGAATAGTGATAGGATATTCTTGCATAGAACGGATGTTTATAGAATAAAAAAACGAAAGAAATGAAGAAACATTATATAATACTGGGGCTGTTTTGTCTGCTGGCCATAGTTGCCTGCTCAGATAATGACCCCGTCGTTGAAGTGAACAATGGCAATCAAACAGAAGAATTGCCTCCTCTGCCGACCGAAGTCATAACGGGTAGCCGCGCCATGTGGGTGAGTTATGATCCTATTTCGGCTTCTGATCCCAATAACGCATCAGGGATTGCATCCGCATTGATTAGCTGGAGATTATTGAAGACCGATCCGTCTAATGTTGCTTTTGATATTTATAAGTCGGTAGACGGCGAGACGGAAGTGAAATTGAATGAGAAACCTATTTCGAATACTACTTCTTGGGTGGATGCGGATATTGATGTATCAAAAACGAATGTATACCGGGTCACTCTTGCCAATCAGGCTGAAACGCTTTGCGATTATACCTTTACCTCTGAAATGGCAGAAAAGTTTTATCATGAGATTAGATTAAACATGAATGTACCCGATGCGTCGATTACATATTCTCCTGATGATATTCAGCTAGGTGACTTGGACGGTGACGGTGAATTGGAGATTGTGGTGAAGAGAGAACCGTATGATGGTGCCAACCAGGGGGGATGGAATAATGGTTCGACCTTGTTGGAAGCTTATAAGATGGATGGTACTTTTTTGTGGCAAATTGATTTGGGAATCAATATTCGTTCCGGTTCACATTATACTTCATATATTTTATACGATTTTGATGGAGATGGTTTATGTGAAATAGCTTTCCGCTCTTCAGAAGGTACAAAGTTTGGGGATGGTAAGGTCATTACCGATGCTTATGGTAATGTGAACGATTATCGAATTCGTCAGACTGACGCTGTGGGCTGGTATTCGGGAGCAAGTATTAATACAATTTGCGGTTTGATAATGGAAGGTCCCGAATATATCTCTATTTGCCGTGGATATGATGGACGTGAAATTACCCGGGTGGATAATATTCCTCGTGGTGGAAGTGGTTCAAAAGCGTCGCGTGCTAAATATTGGAGTGAATATTGGGGAGATGATTACGGAAACCGCATGGACCGTTTCTTTATCGGGGTGGCTTATCTGGATGGTATACCTGACGAAGCGACCGGAGTGAGAACAAGCAACCCCAGTCTGATCATCAGTAGAGGTATTTATCATAATTGGCAAGTATGGGCACTCGATTTGAAAGGGAATAAACTGGAAACCCGTTGGAAGTTTGATACAGCCGAACATTCTTCAAAATGGTTGTCCATGTGTTCGCATAGTTTTCGTGTAGCGGACTTGGACGATGATGGAAAAGATGAAATCTTGTATGGTTCTGCGGCTATAGATGATGATGGAAGCGAATTGTGGTGTACCGGAAACGGTCATGGTGACTGTTTATGTGTTGGCAAATTTATAAAAGACCGTTCAGGATTGCAAATTGTTGCTTCATTTGAAGAACCGGGCAATTATAATGGACAAGGACACGGTTATGGATGTCAAGTGATTGATGCAAGAGATGGTGGCTTGATTACCGGCCATGGAGCGGGTTCGACTACTGATGTCGGTCGTTGTATTGTGGCAGATATTGATCCGGATAGCCCGAATTTTGAGTACTGGTCTTCTTTGCAGGAAGGGGTATTCAGTTGTAGTGGCAGTGGATTGGTATCCAGTACATATCCTACAGGTATTGGTGGTGGAGTTTTGTATAATGTAGCCATTTATTGGAGCGGGCAGCCGACAAGAGAAATGCTGGACCGTGCTTGTGTCGTGAGCTATAAAGAGAACCCTGATGTAAACAAGACGAATAAGACTCGTTTGGTATATTTTGGAACTTACGGTAGCAATGACGGTAACCATAGCACCAAATACAATCCTTGTTACTATGGTGATTTTCTCGGTGACTATCGTGAAGAAGTAATAATGGGTTCAAGTGACATGAAATCTATTTATATATTCTCCACGAATCATCCTACCGAATTCCGTCTTCCTCACTTGATGACCGATCATAATTATGATATGTCTCAAGCGATGCAGAATATGGGATATAACCAGGGAACTAACTTAGGTTACTATGTAGGTGCTGAAACTTTGAAAAAAGCAGAATAAAAAGGTTTTTGAATAAGAAATCTCTTATTTGATATGAGTTTGTTGAAAAAGAACAATCCGGCTAACTGTCGGGTTGTTCTTTTTTTCATAGTTGAACGAATCGCCATATATATGGATAATATTCTATTTCTTAATTGATCGGCTCTCCCTACCTTTGTAAGGTGAGATAGCAAATATACATATGAAAAAACTCTTTATCCTTTTGTTCCTCTTCATCACTTTAGGAACAAACGCACAAAACAATAAAGTTTCCGGCCTCAACGCCCGCCAGTTTCATAAATATTGGAAGGTAGAGTCGGAATCTCCGGATTATAAAGTGACATTTCAGGGTGATACCGCTGAAATACTGTCTCCTAAAGGCCTTACCTTATGGAGGAAAGAAAAGATGAGCGGACGGGTAACCATTGAATATGATGCGTGTGTAGTTGTAGAAAAAGAAGGAGACCGTTTGAGTGACCTGAATTGCTTTTGGATGGCTTCGGACCCCAAACATCCTGATAATATATGGAAACGTGAGAAGTGGCGTAGCGGAATCTTTCTGAATTGTTATTCTTTGCAACTCTATTACATGGGATATGGTGGAAATTATAACTCTACTACACGCTTCCGTCGTTATGACGGCAATGAAGCAGGAATCACAGATCCCAAAGTACGTCCTGCCATACTGAAAGAATATACAGATACCGAACATTTGCTAAAAGCGAACCACTGGTATCACATTAAGATAACAAATGAAAATAATAGGGTTAGTTATTACATAGACGGCAAGCGACTGGTGGACTTCCGCGATGCCGAACCTCTGACAGAAGGATGGTTCGGCTTTCGCACCACCTTATCCCGTACCCGCATTACAAACTTTCGCTATGAATGTTTACCACCCCAAACGTCTACTGTTCCTTTACATTGGATAGGCAATACTCCTGAACAAGACAAAGCTGTAAGTTTCGGAGTTCCTTTTGATGAAGGCTACCTATTTCCTGAAACTTCATTGCGACTAAAAACAGATAGAAATCAAGAGATTCCGGTAGATACTTGGCCATTGGCTTACTGGCCGGATGGTTCCGTGAAATGGAGCGGAGTTGCCGGAGTCATTTCTGCCGGAACAGAAAGACTGACATTAGAAAAAGCCCCCCGGAAAGCAAAAATTATCAATAAACAGCCTAATGCTTCTATTGCAATCACTGAAACGCCTGAAAATATTCAAATTGAAACAGGGCTGATTTCCGTATTTATTCCCCGACACGGAGATTTCCTGATTGATAGCCTATTGTATAAAGGAACTAAAGTAGGAGAGAAAGCGCGTCTGATTTGTAATACTCAAAGCGAGCCGATTCAAGAAAATACATCTCAAATATCTTTTACTCATTACATAGGGGAAATAAAATCAGTAACCATAGAACGTCTGGGCTCTGTACGGGCACTTGTAAAGTTGGAAGGGATACATCGGAACAGGAATAAGGAGATTGATACGAATCACTCTGAAGGGAAAGGGAATTATGCGAATAACTCTGATATGAACAAACGGAATAACCGTGAGTGGCTTCCTTTTGTGGTACGTCTCTACTTTTATGGTGGCAGTGAACAGATCAAAATGGTACATAGTTTCGTCTATGACGGAGATCAGAAGAAAGATTTCATTCGTAGTTTAGGTATCCGTTTCGACGTTCCTATGCGTGAAGCTCTGTATAATCGTCATATTGCTTTCTCGTGTGCAGATGGAGGAGTGTGGAGCGAGCCGGTACAACCATTGGTAGGGCGTCGCATACTCACTTTAAATAAGGCAGATAATAAGAAAAATAGTAATGAAAAGAAGGACGCACAACAGAAGCCAACAGATGAACCCTCCCTGCAACAGCAGCAAATGGAAGGCAAACGTATTCCGCCTTATGAATCTTTCGATGAAAAGAACCGCTCTCTGCTCGATAACTGGGCTTCATGGAATGACTACCGTCTGTCTCAACTCACTGCCGATGCTTTCTCCATTCGTAAACGTGCCAATAACGATAATCCCTGGATAGGAACCTTTTCCGGCACACGTAGCGATGGATATATTTTTGTCGGAGATATTACCGGAGGATTAGGACTTTGTATGCATGACTTTTGGCAGTCTTATCCCTCTTCTATTGAAATTTCAGACGCACGAACCCCGGTAGCTACCCTTACCGCCTGGTTGTGGAGTCCGGAGTCCGAGCCTATGGATTTACGGCATTATGATCGTATAGCTCATGACCTGAATGCCAGCTATGAAGATGTCCAGGAAGGTATGAGCACGCCATACGGCATTGCCCGTACAACTACGTTGACACTGATCCCACAAAGTGGCTATGCCGGAAAAAAGGCTTTTGCTGATTATGCCAAACAATTTTCTAGCCCTAGTCTGTTAATGCCAACCCCGAATTATCTTCATGCCCGCCAGGCTTTCGGGATATGGAGTCTCCCCGACCGTACTACTCCATTCCGTACTCGTGTAGAAGACCGCTTGGATGCTTACATTGACTTCTATCAGAAAGCAATCGAACAAAACAAGTGGTACGGTTTCTGGAATTATGGTGATGTGATGCACGCTTATGACCCTGTTCGTCATACCTGGCGTTACGATGTCGGAGGATTTGCCTGGGACAATACGGAACTGGCTTCTAATATGTGGCTATGGTATAATTTCCTGCGTACCGGGCGTATTGATATTTGGCGTATGGCAGAAGCTATGACGCGTCATACAGGCGAAGTGGATGTCTATCATATCGGTCCCAATGCCGGATTAGGCAGTCGGCATAATGTAAGTCATTGGGGATGCGGAGCTAAAGAAGCGCGAATCAGCCAGGCCGCCTGGAACCGTTTCTACTATTACCTTACTACAGACGAACGTTGCGGTGATTTAATGACTGAAGTGAAGGATGCCGACCACAAACTCTATGACTTGGACCCTATGCGCCTGGCCCAACCTCGCAGTGAATATCCTTGTACCGCTCCCGCCCGTTTGCGTATCGGTCCCGACTGGCTGGCTTATGCCGGTAATTGGATGACAGAATGGGAGCGCACAGGTAACACTGCTTATCGTGATAAAATAATAGCAGGAATGAAAAGCATTGCCGTCCTGCCTAACCGCCTCTTTACCGGCCCCAAAGCTCTAGGATTTGATCCGTCAACAGGAATCATCACAACCGAATGTGACCCCAAATTGGAAACAACCAACCATTTAATGACGATCATGGGCGGATTTGAGATAGCCAATGAAATGATGCGTATGATTGATATACCCGAATGGAAAGACGCCTGGCTTGATCATGCTGCACGTTACAAGAAGAAAGCATGGGAACTTAGCCATAGCCGTTTTCGTGTCTCCCGTCTGATGGCTTACGCAGCTTATCACTTGCGCAATACCCAAATGGCTGAAGAAGCCTGGAAAGATTTGTTTACCCGGTTGGAACATACACCTGCACCGCCTTTCCGCATCACTACCATACTTCCGCCGGAAGTACCGTCTCCATTAGATGAATGTACGAGCATTAGCACGAATGATGCTGCTCTTTGGAGCTTGGATGCTATTTATATGCAGGAAGTTATTCCGAAGGATGAATAGCAGAAGCATTTATTTCTTCACATTTCACCATATCCCAACCTTGGAACTGAATTAATAATAGGTGAAGTGTCGTTCCAGTAGCCAGTTTCTGCACAACTTTATCCTTACTGTATCGCAACAGTTGCTGTCTTCCTTCTTCTGCTTGGGCTTCAAGTTCAGCATTGGTAGCTGTACGTGTAGCGTATTTCAACTCCAGGATATAGCTGTGTTCTATATCGGAATAACGCATTTTGTCCGGCAATAGGAAGAAGTCACAATAGCCATAGTTCATTTCCAGTTCCGGCTGTACGAGATAATAAGAAGCAATGGCAAGATAGGCTTTTAGGAAACCTTGCAGGTTTCTTTCCCCTTCTATCGCATCACGTATGGAAGAGTTCTCCCGATAGGCACGGGCGATGGTTTCGAAGAATGGTTGCCAATGACCATCGAAGGCGAAATCATCTATCAAGTCTTTCAGATGTGAAAGATTCAGGGTATGGGCCTGTTGATAGTAGTCGCGCAAGAATCCAAGGTACTGCTCGCGCACACAATTGTTAGGTATGCACATTTTCAGACGGTCGCCACGGGTGCCGCACATGGTAAGTAAACCATAATAATAGAGCAGGCTTCGGAAGTTCTCTATATCTGCTATCTTTTCTGACGGGAACGAAGTATGTAAGTCTACCAGTATTTCACCTTTTGCCGCAATTTCTTCGATAGTACTCATGCGGCTTCCCTCATGGGTGTTGTCGTGGTCAATGCGTGCCAGCATTTTCAGTTTACTGTAATCCGTACGGATATTCTTGTCTACCATATTTTCGGGTGGACGGTGAAAATCAATTTGGTTACGTAAATAGTATAAAGTCATATCGCAATTAAACACACGGTCGTTGTCCAAAGATGTTCTGGCGAAGCAATAATTGTCATACCACGGTTTCATTTCTGTAATCATCGCTTCTACATCACCGACCAGCTTTCCATTTTGTTGGTAATAACGGAGCATTTCACGTACTTCAGTTTCATCAAATCCTATCATGGCATTAAAACGGGAATCAGTCGATATATTCCAGTCAATATTATACCCGCTAGATAAATCATCCAGTGTGATAGGGCTGACTCCCATTAGGAAAATTCGGTCAAACATACCTTTGAACTGCTTGAAGTATTCACGGTAGAAGCCGCTGGCATGAGTCAGGTCATGGAACATTTTCTGTCCGTGTTCGCTCAATATGACGTTGGTAAAGTTGTCATATTCGTCAATTATCAGATAGAGAGGATATCCTTTTTCTTTAGCCTTTACTTCTATATATGATAATTTTGCTTTAGCGCTTTCAATGCTTTCTACTGTTGACTTGAAATCTTCATCATAATAAGATGCGTATGCATGGGCAAACTGGTTGATGATGATACTGCAATATTCATTAAAGCTACTCATCAAATCTGCTCCCGGCAGTGAGCAGCCTGCTTTTGAGAAGTCGAAGAAAAGGACTTGGAAACTGTTATGTTGTTTGGTTGGACGGCTTCCTATCCATAAGTCACCGAAATACTTGTCGAAGTTATCCTTCTGTATTATGTCGTAATAAGTACGCATCATGCTTAGGAATAAGCTTTTTCCGAAACGTCTCGGACGAATAAGGAAAAGGTAACTGGGCATTTCCTCGATAAGGGGCAGATACATGGTTTTATCGACGAAATAGAAGTTTTCGTTCCGCATCCGGTTGAAGTCGGATATTCCGTATGGTATTCCTTTCACTTGGCTCATATTGGCAGGCTTTTAATTTGTACAGGCAAAGTTAATCTATTCCGTGGAATAAATCAATGATTTGCGACTGTATTATGTTGGATACGAACATTCATTTTTCCCTTGAATGGGGATGAACATATCCTGTCCAGATGTTCTGTTTTTAAGATTATATTAGAAAATAACCGTTGCGAAATTGATGAATCAGAGAAAAAACTGCATAAATAAGTGCAATAATATGCAGAAATATAGGCGAAAAGTGAATAATATCAGACAGAATATGCGTCTTTTCTAACGGAAAAAGAGTTCGTTAGGTTTAAACCAACAGGGTGATCCTCACCGATGAACGCTGTCTTCCTCACCGATGAACTTGTCCTTCATCGGTGAGGAAGATATAAATGTGCTTTTTTAAGCTAGTTTTTCTCTGATTTACCTGGACTTTTGAATAAGAAAATAATAACATAATGGAAGATTAATCCCTGAATCGATATCGACTTGCAAGTGTTGTAGGATAAAATAGGTGTGAAATGCTAGATAAACTCTATAAATGATAAGAATGAGGATTTGCGTGTTGACAAATGTCGGAGCTTTTTTATTCTTCTTCATCTGCTATGCTGTTTTCTCCATTCTGCACTGCTTAAATATTCCTTTTTTAAGATAGAATATTTAAACAGTCCGGATAGTCTATATTTCCCTTTAGTCCTTTGCTATCTTTACAGGATTCTCTTTCGTATTATTTCAAATACTCTTTTAGCGGGCAATCACTCTTTTTCAACCCTTCAGCAATACTTTTGGCGTTCATGTGCGCTCCTTTCAAAGAAGTATGTGTATGGTCGTGATTGTAGTAAGCTGCAGCTTTCTTCACACCTTTCTTTTCAAGTTTATCGGCACTAATCTTATTCAAGTCAATGAAATAAGCTCCCGTAGCTTCCGCAGCTTCACGTGTCCACTTGCCAAAAGACTCGGTATTACGTTCTATTTTTCCATCTTTCCATTTGTTGCGTGGCGTATGACTAAGAACGATGGGAATGGCACCTTTCTCCTGAACATCCATGATGAACTTTCGAAGATACCAGCCGAAAGTATAAACAACTTGATATTTGCCTGTCTTTTCCATTAGAAAGACTTTGCTCTCATCTCCCGAACCGCGCAATTCGGCACGGGCTTTCCCTTTGTTTATATCTCCTGCATCATTATGTCCGAACTGAATCAGAACGAAGTCCCCCGGTTGCAAGGCATTGTATACCTTATCCCAACGACCTTCATCGAGGAAAGTACGTGCACTACGTCCTGCCATCGCACGATTTTCTACAGAAATTTTATTTAGATTGAACTCGTCAGCAATTACGCTTCCCCAACCCCACATACCGTTTTTGTCTTTATCTTCATTTCTGACCGTACTATCTCCGATAGTAAACAATACCGGACGTCCCTCTTTCCGACTGGAACCTGTCACTGTATCTTTCTCAACAGGTTTCAGATAATTGGCTAATTCCAGTCCTTCATACGCACGTATTCCGTCAGCAGCAGATTCAGCATTTACTTTAGCACCGAAAGCACTTGTATGTATACGGTCGATGTAGAACATATATTTCACCTTATTCTTGCCGAACTTTTCAAATTTGCGGGCGCTGATATCATTCAAGTCAATAAAAGGAACACGCTGTTCTTCTGCCACCTGCTTTGCCCACAATCCGAAAGTTTTGTTGACACGTGTGATAATGGTGCTGTCTTTGTCTTCCCAGGCATTGCGGGGAGTAAGCGAAAATAGGATCGGATGAGCACCTTTGGCTTTTACATCTTGAATGAAACGACGCATATATTCCCCGTAGGTATATACGGTTTCTTTCACTCCGGTTTCTTTAATCGTTACGTTCAGTGTATCTTTACCAATTCCGGGAATGGAAGCACGGGCACGTCCGCTGTCGTATGGGCCGTTGTCATTGTGCCCCAATTCGATGATAACCCAGTCTCCCGGGCGTACTCCTTTGATTACATCCGGCCATAAACGGTTATAGAAAGTACGGCTACTGGTTCCACCCAATGCATGATTCTCTACAGTAATCCGGTTAGAGTCGAAATAATCGCCTGCATAATAGCCCCATCCCCATTGTCCGTTGTTGCCGTTTCCTAAAGTTCCGGTACGCATGGTAGAGTTACCTACCAGGAACAGAACTGGGTTGTCACCTTTCCGGCTGGAACCGGCTTCCGGTCGCGAGGTACGTGCTTTATTCAGGCTGTCCAGCGTGTTGTCAATTACTTGATTGACGTCTGCCATGGGAGCGGAAACTTTATTTTGCGCTTGCAGTTGCAAACTGAATGTAATGGCTGTCAGCCAACATATATACGGGAATAATTTGTTTTTCATGAATCTGTTCTCTTTGAAATCCCTCACTGACCGGTGTCTAAACAGTCAGTGAGGGAACTAGCTACTAACTAACCTCTAACTAAACCTAATGAATGATTATCTTTAAACCTAATGAAAAAACAGTGTATGTTATTTTAATTTATAAACTTCTGTTCCGGCAAGCAGGAAACAACCGACTCCGTAGTCTTCAAAGTCGGGCACACTCTTGTAAGTAACCGGCTGTCCGTCTTTAGGCTCTTTGCCTGTTCCCTGCACATATCCCAGGAATCCGTTCGGATGTACGGCATCTTTCACCATAGCGTTCCATGCTTTTAAAAGGACGGGAAGATATTCTTTGCGGTCGAGCAGTCCGTTGCGCACTCCCCAAGCCATACCGTATACAAACAGTGCTGTTCCGGAAGTCTCTTTGCCTCCGAAGTTCGTCGGATCATGAAGACTCACATTCCAGAAACCATCTTCACGCTGACATTTTTTAAGTGCCTTGCTCATAGCGAGAAAATCATTTATATAATCCTGGCGATGTGTTTCATTGGCAGGGATTTCATCCAATACCCGTACAAGAGCTGCATATACCCAGCCATTTCCACGACTCCAGTAGCAATCTTCTCCATTCGGTTCTTTGTAAGGAGGATCAAAGTCCTGATCGCGCCACCATAAGCAATCTTTAGGATTATACATTCCGGCTTCTCCGTGCACGTTACGAGTATAAGAATACATATCCCACATCTTATCATAGTATTTCTGTTCACCGGTCATTTTTCCAAACTTAGCGTAGATTGGCATTGCCATCTGGATAGCGTCAAT
Organism: Bacteroides sp. OF03-11BH; assembly: GCF_003604005.1. Classification (NCBI taxonomy): domain Bacteria; kingdom Pseudomonadati; phylum Bacteroidota; class Bacteroidia; order Bacteroidales; family Bacteroidaceae; genus Bacteroides; species Bacteroides sp. OF03-11BH. The sequence goes on from NZ_QTMW01000010.1 coordinate 23,622, forward strand.
CCACCACCAATCGTTCACCTGCGGAGTGTTGACTACCATATCGATACTTGCTTTTATATTTCGGATCATATTTGGGTCGGACGGACACATATTATAAAGGTCGATATAAACTTGTCCGCAGCAATGGTCGTCGGCATTACGGGTCGTATTGCCGTTTCTCATTCCCCATTTGTGGAAATCAGCCCAATCGTAGGCATACTTATAATAATCCTCACGAGGGTAAATGCCATACAGAGTCATTAATCCTTCATAATATACGCCTCTCGTCCATATATTGCTTGGACGAACTCTGCCATAGAAAGAAGGCAATGTATAATCGGCATACTTTTTCATAAAGTAGTCGTTTACTTTTACGATAGTCTCTAAAGTCTCTTTTTGTGTAGGTAACTCTTGTGCCATGACCGGCTTTCCTGTCATAAGACAAAGAAGGGTTACTGTAAAGAATGAGAGTAGTGATTTCTTCATGGTGAAATAATTCTGTTTTATTAATTGGGTGTTTATTCTAATTTTTATTGGCAAAGATAAGGGACGCACTTTTCTTTTTCAATGGATTTCCGTTCAGATATATTCATTTTTGTTCACCAGGTAGTTATAATGCGGTTTAAAAGTGGGCTATATGATGATTTCTACATAGATCTGTACAATATTCTATTTTATAAGTAGGCTGTGCCGCTTACTTTTGTGTTGTAAATTGATTAACGATAAAACTATGAAATGCATAAGTGCTTTTTTAAGTCTGTGTCTGATAGCTGCTTTTGTAGTGGCGCAGCCGAACTATGACTTTTCGAAATTGAAACGCGAACATTTGGGACGCGGTGTAATTGCCATCAGAGAGAATCCATCTACTGTTGCCGTGTCTTGGCGTTATCTGTCCTCCGACCCGATGGACGAATCTTTTGATGTTTATAGAAACGGTGAAAAGGTAAACAAATATCCGATAAGAAATGCGACTTTCTTTCAGGATATATATAAAGGTACGGAATCCGTACTTTATACCGTCAAAGCTATCCAATCAAAAACGGAAAGCTGTTATCAATTGCCGTCCGATGCTCCGGCTGGTTATCTGAACATCCCGCTGAATCGTCCTGAAAACGGTACGACTCCGGCAGGGCAAAGTTATTTCTATGCTCCTAATGATGCCAGTATCGGCGATGTAGACGGTGACGAGGAATATGAGATTATCTTGAAATGGGATCCGTCGAACGCACACGATAATTCGCATGACGGTTACACCGGAGAGGTATATTTCGATTGTTATAAATTAAACGGGCAACATTTATGGCGCATTAATCTGGGACGTAATATACGTGCCGGTGCACACTACACCCAGTTTATGGTGTTTGACTTCGATGGTGACGGTAAAGCGGAAGTAGTAATGAAAACCGCCGACGGAACAGTGGACGGAAAAGGAAAAGTGATTGGAGATGCGCAAGCTGACTATCGGAATGAACAGGGACGTATTTTGACCGGACCGGAATATCTGACTGTCTTCAACGGTCTGACAGGAGAAGCGATGCAAACAATTGATTACGTACCGGGAAGAGGAAACCTGATGGACTGGGGAGACAATCGTGGTAATCGTAGTGACCGCTTTTTGGCTTGCGTTGCCTACCTCGACGGTATCCATCCTAGTGTTGTGATGTGTCGTGGATATTATACCCGTACAGTATTGGCTGCATACGACTGGAATGGAAAGGAACTGAAAGAACGCTGGATTTTCGACAGTAACCATCCCGGTTGTGAAGACTATGCCGGACAAGGTAATCATAACCTTCGGGTAGGTGACGTAGACGGTGACGGATGCGATGAGATTATCTACGGCTCGTGTGCCATCGACCATAACGGCAAAGGATTGTACACAACGAAGATGGGACATGGAGACGCGATTCATCTGACTCATTTCGATCCTTCTCGCAAAGGATTGCAAGTATGGGACTGTCACGAAAACAAGCGTGACGGAAGTACGTACAGAGATGCGGCAACCGGAGAAATACTTTTCCAGATAAAAGATAGTACAGATGTCGGGCGTTGCATGGCGGCTGATATTGACCCGACCCATCCGGGCGTTGAAATGTGGTCTCTTGCTTCCGGAGGAATAAGAAATATAAAAGGAGAAGTGGTGAAAGCCCGTGTCAGAGGATTGTCATGTAATATGGCTGTCTGGTGGGACGGTGATTTACTGCGCGAACTATTGGATAGAAACATAGTCAGCAAATATAATTGGAAGAAAGGAGTCTGTGAGCGTATAGCCATTTTCGAAGGAGCTCTTTCCAACAACGGAACGAAGGCAACACCTTGCCTGCAAGGAGATATTGTAGGCGACTGGCGGGAAGAAGTACTGTTGCGCACAGCCGATAATACCGCTTTGCGGCTTTATGTCTCTACCATTCCCACTGATTACCGCTTCCACACCTTTTTGGAGGATCCTGTTTATCGCATCAGTATCGCTACCCAGAACGTAGCCTACAACCAGCCGACACAACCGGGATTCTACTTTGGACCGGATTTGCAGGGAACCCTATTCAGAGGATGTAAAATACCTAAAAAATAAAATATGAATATTCGTATCATAGCCATTGCTTTGTTGCTGATAGCTTTGCCTGTCAGTGCACAGAAAAAGAAAACTGTAGTGAATGACTCAAACACGCCTTTGCATTTATTGCAACCTGCTTATCAGGGCACTTATGGTGATTTGACACCGGAACAGGTAAAGAAAGAGGTAGACCGTGTATTTGCTTATATAGATAAGGAGACTCCCGCCCGTGTGGTAGACAAGAATACGGGTAAAGTGATTACCAACTATACAACGATGGGAGAGGAGGCACAACTGGAGCGTGGAGCTTTTCGTTTGGCAAGTTATGAATGGGGAGTGACTTATTCTGCCTTGATAGCGGCATCCGAAGCTACGGACGACACACGCTATATGGATTATGTACAGAATCGTTTTCGTTTTCTGGCCGAAGTAGCACCGCATTTCAAACGTGTTTATAAAGAAAAGGGTACAACGGACCCGCAGTTGCTTCAAATCCTCACTCCGCACGCACTGGATGATGCGGGAGCCGTATGCGCGGCGATGGTGAAAGTCCGTTTGAAAGATCCCTCGCTTCCTGTGGATGAACTGATACGGAATTATTTTGATTTCATCATTCATAAAGAGTATCGTCTGGCAGATGGAACTTTTGCACGCAACCGTCCGCAGCATAACACTCTTTGGCTGGATGATATGTTTATGGGTATTCCGGCAGTAGCACAGATGAGTTATTATGACAAGGAGCAAAAAGATAAATATCTGGCAGAAGCAGTGAGACAATTCCTGCAATTTGCCGACCGCATGTTTATCCCCGAAAAAGGATTGTATCGTCACGGATGGGTGGAAAGCAGTAGCGATCATCCTGCTTTTTGTTGGGCGCGCGCCAACGGTTGGGCTATGTTGACGGCTTGCGAACTGCTCGACGTTCTACCGGAAGACTATCCTCAACGTGCGAAAGTGATGGATTATTTCCGGGCTCATGTACGTGGAGTGACAGCCTTACAAAGCGGAGAGGGACTTTGGCACCAACTGCTCGACCGGAATGATTCTTACCTGGAAACTTCCGCTACTGCAATATATGTATACTGTCTGGCACACGCCATCAATAAAGGATGGATTGACGCCATTGCTTACGGACCGGTTGCTCATCTGGGATGGCATGCCGTAGCCGGCAAGATAAATGCGGAGGGGCAAGTGGAAGGCACCTGTGTCGGTACGGGAATGGCTTTCGACCCTGCTTTTTACTATTACCGTCCGGTCAATGTATATGCGGCTCATGGTTACGGACCGGTTCTTTGGGCAGGTGCGGAAATGATTCGCTTGTTGAAAAATCAATATCCGAAGATGAATGACAGTGCCGTTCAATACTACCAGGTGAAACAAAAGACGACAGCACCTATTTTTGCTATCGACACAGAAGAAAAGAAAGATTAACTTTAAATAGATTGAAACCATGAAACGAGAAGCATTTAAAATGTATTTGAAACCCGGATGTGAAGCCGAATATGAAAAAAGACATGCTGCCATCTGGCCCGAACTGAAAGCACTGCTTTCACAGAATGGAGTGTCGGACTATTCGATTTATTGGGATAAAGAAACAAATATCCTGTTTGCTTTCCAAAAAACGGAAGGGGGAGCAGGTTCGCAGGATTTAGGCAATACGGAAATCGTACAGAAATGGTGGGACTATATGGCGGATATCATGGAAGTGAATCCGGACAATTCGCCGGTATCCATTCCTTTGCCGGAAGTATTCCACATGGATTGAGTTTTCAGTAATTCTATCAGTCTGTAATTTTTTAGACGCGGATTACACGGATGACATAGATTTAAGAATAAAAAATCCGCGTCATTCGTGTAATCCGCGTCTAAAAATGGTAATAATTGCTCTTTAGCATATTCACTTCCTACTATTTAATGGAGTGTTTCTTTTATTATCTCAACTATCTTGATTATTTTTGTCCTACATTTATTATTAATCTTGGAATCTATATGACGCAAAGACACCTTTTAGTCTTCACTTTCCTTGTTAGCTTTGTACTGAATGCCTATAGTGCAATAGAGCTTCGTTCTACACAAATGAGAACTAGTGACGGTCTTCCCAACAACTCTATCCGATACATCTATCAGGATAGCAAAGGCTTTTTGTGGCTGGCTACCTTGAACGGATTAAGTCGTTATGATGGCAACTCTTTCCTGACCTTTCGTCCGGAAGCCGGAGATAAAGTGTCTTTGGTCGACAACCGGATTTACGATCTTACAGAAGATAAAGATGGCTTTTTATGGATTTCCACTACACCTGAACTATATAGCTGCTATGATTTGCAACGTGCCCGTTTTGTTGATTACACGGGTTGTGGCGAGTTAAGGCAGAATTACTCTACTGTATTTGTTACAGCCAACGGAGACGTATGGTTATCACATCAAGGCAATGGTTGCCGACGTATGGTGCATCAGAAAAACGGTGAAATGACATCCACCGTATTCAGGACAGAACGTGGAAACCTGCCGGACAACCGGGTGAAATTCGTGAATGAAGATGCCAGTGGACGTATCTGGATCGGCACTCAATGCGGATTAGTTTCTGTCTCCAACGGACAATATCGGATAGAAGACCGGTTGATTCATTTCACTTCTTCTCTGGCTTATAAGGACGACATGTATTTCCTTACAGCAGATGGAGATATTTATTATTACCATTCGGCTACGCAGAAGATGCAGAAGCTGGCTGCCCTTTCAACCGTTGCAGGGCAGACGTCGCCTACCGGAAATTTCTTGTTGAAAGATAAATGGATGATTCTGACTACGACCGGAGTATATACTTATGATTTTACGACCGGAGAAGTAGCCGCTGATCCTCGTCTGAATATTAAAAAGGGCGAACTGATTCGCGACAACCACGGAGACTATTGGATATATAATCATACAGGACGCCTCACCTACGTGGTTGCCGCAACCGGTGAAAGTAAAGATTTCCAGTTGATCCCTCAAGACAAGATCAGTTACATCGACTTCGAACGTTATCATATCGTACATGATTCCCGCGGAATCATCTGGATTTCGACCTATGGGAATGGGCTTTTTGCTTATAACACAGCCGAAGATAAACTGGAACATTTCGTTGCCAACATCAACGATCAAAGTCATATCAGTTCGGATTTCCTGCAATATGTCATGGAAGATCGTGCCGGTGGCATCTGGGTAGCTTCGGAATATTCGGGTTTATCCCGCATTTCAGTGTTGAATGAAGGAACTTCTCGCATCTATCCCGAGTCCCGTGAACTGTTCGACCGTTCGAATACCATCCGTATGTTGACCAAGATGTCTAATGGCGATATTTGGGTAGGTACGCGTAAAGGCGGACTTTATACTTTTGACGCGAATCTTCAGTCGAAAATGACGAATCAATATTTCCATTCCAATATTTATGCAATCGCTGAAGATCGCCAGGGACGGATGTGGACAGGAACCCGTGGTAATGGATTGAAGGTGGGAGATACCTGGTATTATAATACCCCGTCCGACCCGACTTCATTGTCGGATAATAACGTTTTTGCTATTTATCGCGATCGCAAAGACCGCATGTGGGTGGGTACATTCGGCGGAGGGCTCGAATTGGCTGAACCTACTTCTGACGGGAAATATAAATTCCGGCATTTCTTCCAGCAAACGTTCGGAATGAGGATGGTGCGTGTGATAGAAGAAGATGAAAACGGAATGGTCTGGGTAGGAACCAGTGAGGGGATTTGTATCTTTCATCCGGACTCACTGATTGCAGATGGTGATAATTATCATCTTTTCAGTTATACAAACGGAAAATTCTGCAGTAATGAAATCAAATGTATCTATCGTGATACGAAGGGACGTATGTGGATTGGTACTTCCGGTTCGGGACTGAACCTCTGTACGCCGCAGGACGACTATCATTCATTGAAATATGAGCATTACGGAACTTCCGAAGGGTTGGTCAACGATGTGATCCAGTCTGTTTTGGGAGATAGAAAAGGAAACCTTTGGGTAGCGACTGAATATGGAATTTCCAAGTTCACCCCGTCCACCCGTTCTTTTGAGAACTATTTCTTTTCTTCCTATACTTTAGGAAATGTGTATAGTGAGAATAGTGCCTGTATGCGTGAAGATGGGAAATTGCTTTTTGGTACAAACTATGGATTAATTGTGATCGACCCTGAAAAGATACAAGATAGTGAAACGTTTTCTCCGGTTGTTTTCACTGATTTGTACGTCAATGGAACCCAGATGAATCCGCAGATGGAGGATTCTCCTTTAAAACAGTCTCTTGCTTATTCGGATGAAATTACGCTGAAATATTTTCAAAACTCATTCCTGATAGATTTCTCCACTTTCGACTATTCGGATAGCGGACATACGAAATATATGTATTGGTTGGAAAACTACGACCAGGGATGGAGTGCTCCTTCTCCACTGAATTTCGCCTCCTTTAAGTATCTGAATCCGGGAACCTACATACTTCATGTCAAGTCCAGCAATGGATCGGGTATATGGAACGACAGTGAAACTACACTGAAGATTGTAATCGTCCCGCCGTTTTGGAAGACTACCTGGGCAATGTTGTGCTATGTGCTGTTATTGATGGTAGCCTTGTATTTTGCCTTCCGCATCGTCCGCAACTTTAATGGTTTGCGTAACCGTATTAACGTAGAGAAGCAACTGACTGAATATAAGCTGGTCTTCTTCACCAATATTTCTCATGAATTCCGTACTCCGCTTACCTTAATCCAGGGAGCTTTGGAGAAAATCCAGCGTGTCACGGATATTCCGCGCGAATTGATATATCCTCTGAAAACAATGGATAAGAGTACGCAACGTATGTTGAGGCTCATCAACCAGTTATTGGAATTCAGAAAGATGCAGAATAATAAACTGGCGCTTTCTTTAGAGGAAACAGATGTCATCTCTTTCCTTTATGAAATATTTTTGAGTTTCGGCGACGTGGCGGAACAGAAGAATATGAACTTCCGTTTCTTGCCTTCGGTGCCATCTTATAAGATGTTTATTGATAAAGGAAATTTGGATAAGGTGACTTATAACCTGCTTTCAAATGCATTTAAATATACCCCTTCCAACGGAACGATTATTCTTTCGGTGAATGTGGACGAAGGGAAGCAAACATTGCAGATTCAGGTTTCGGATACGGGAGTAGGGATTCCTAAAGAGAAACAGAATGAATTGTTCAAGCGGTTTATGCAGAGTAATTTCTCCGGTGACAGTATTGGGGTCGGTCTGCATTTGAGCCACGAACTGGTGCAGGTGCATAAAGGTACGATTGAGTATAAAGACAATGAAGGTGGCGGTTCTGTATTTACCGTATGTATTCCGACAGATAAGACGGTGTATTCGGAGAAAGACTTCCTTGTTCCGGGCAACGTATTGCTGAAAGAGGCGGACGGTCATGCACATCATTTGTTACAGCTTTCGGAAGAGCTTCCTGACCCGGAAAAGATGGCTGCTCCTTTGAACAAACGGAAAGTGCTGATTATTGAAGATGATAATGATATCCGTGAGTTTCTACGGGAAGAAATCGGCGCATACTTTGAAGTGGAAGTGGCTGCCGACGGCACGTCCGGATTTGAAAAGGCCTGTACGTATGATGCCGACCTGATTATCTGTGATGTTCTGATGCCGGGTATGACCGGATTTGAAGTAACCAAGAAACTAAAAACAGATTTTGATACGAGTCATATTCCCATTATCCTTCTGACCGCGTTGAACTCACCGGAAAAGCATCTGGAAGGAATTGAGGCAGGTGCGGATGCATACATCGCCAAACCATTCAGCGTTAAACTGCTGTTGGCACGTGTATTCCGTTTGATCGAACAGCGTGATAAATTGCGTGAGAAGTTCTCCAACGAACCGGGTATTGTGCGACCGGCTATGTGTACTACCGAACGGGATAAAGAATTTGCAGACCGCTTGGCTGCCATTCTCGAACAGAATCTTGCCCGCCCGGAATTTTCTATTGATGAGTTTGCGCAGCTTATGAAGTTGGGACGAACCGTTTTTTATCGGAAATTACGCGGCGTAACAGGATATTCGCCTAATGAATATTTGCGTGTGGTGCGAATGAAGAAAGCGGCGGAGTTGTTGCTGTCAGAAGATAATCTAACGGTTGCGGAAGTCTCTTACAAGGTAGGCATCAGTGATCCTTTTTATTTCAGCAAATGCTTTAAAGCACAGTTTGGGGTGGCACCATCGGTTTATCAGCGTGGTGTGAATAATGAAGGAATAAATGAAAAAAATGAGTGATAAGGATTCAAAAAGGAACGGTATGAAAAGAAGAGATTTTGTTTGCTTGGTATCATAATATATTCTAAAATTACTGCTTGTCTTGTAATTCACGCAATACATCATTTATAATATAAGTATCACTCATTAGATGCAGTCCGTAACGGGAGTCATGTAACATGGCACATACATTCGTTTCATAAAACAGATTTAATGCTCTTTCCGGGCTTATCTCCAATCGGGCTGATAATAATAGGACGATGCGACTGATTTTTCTCCAAAGTACTTGTTCTCTCATTTGTTACCTCCTTTTCTGTCCATAGTATCCAGTGGAAAACTATTATCAAAATGTAGATATGTATCAATGAGTTGCTGATTGAGCAAACATATCTGATGATTAGGTTGTGCATATACCAATTGCCCGAGGGCTTGCTCTATGGTGATAATGTCGTTAAGGTAATCTTCTATGGTGTCAATAACCCGATCGTTTGCTACGCCTCCTTCTATAATATCATAATCTTTCCAAGGCTGTTTTCCATTCCTACTAGCGACAATAAAATTCAACCAATGCTGATCGTAAGCATCAAAACGAAGTAGCTTGAATCCAGCTTTTATAGCTGCATCCATATCAAATTCGTATACATTAATCCATGCAGTAGTACTTGCCCGTAATAGTTGTACGCGGGCAGCCCACTGTTCTGCTTGTGAGCGTAGTGAGGTTAGATAAAAACCTCTACCGAAATCTAAATCGGCACGTCCCACTTTGGCTAAGGGATGCTCTATAGAAAGGGTGGAGCCATGATAAAGTGTTATTTTCATCCCTTCTCGCCCTCCTGTGCCTCCCAGTTCTTCAAAGCCTCGACCACATCCTCGCCTACATGTTTTAGACTTTGTGTGTGCATCACTTCGTAATTGTCCAGTAGAAGACGTTTGATTAGATTCATTTTCTCTAAACGTCGGCGCATTTCCATAGGAGAAATTCCCATTTCGCGTGCTCCAGCTTCTATTGCCATGACTGCAAAGTGAATCTTTTCACTTTCTAGGATATCCGGTTGTTTACACATAAGCGTTAAAATTCAGTTTATGAACAAAGATACTTGATGGCAGGCAAATAAACAACATTGCCGGAACTTTTTTATTTGATTGTTTCGAGAAACTCAACTTCGATGATTCTCAACTGGTGTTTGCTACTGCTTTTTTCCAATTCCATTGTATTGGCCGCTATAGCCTCTACTTCGATAATCTGTCCGAAAGCATCTTTGTCACTGGTGTTTCCTTTCAAGCGGATGGTTATCGTATTAGCACGTACGGGCTTTTCTACATTGAGATGAATATATCCCAGGCTTTTATCCGTGTTTCCGCTCCAAATCAAGGTGTTGCCGGCATATACTTCCAGCGGGTAACTTCGTGAACGCCATCCTTGCAGTTTGATGCATATATCGTCTATTTCGGCATCTCTTTCCAATGTATAGGTAATCCATGCAGTGCTTAGTTTACCGTCATTCTTCCATTCGGTCAGTTCGATATCATCGTAGCTTTTTTCAGCATCATTATTGTTGGAACCGGCTTTTGCCGAAACGATTCGTACACCCTTTTTGCTGTCTTTGTAAGAAGGGGTAGAAGGTGTTTCTCCTCTATCCAGTCTGCCTTTCAAAGTGGCCTGCGGAAGATAGGTACTCAAACCTCCGGTCACTTTTACAGGCACCGTTTCCAATGTGAGAGAGGCACTTAGAAGTCCTTTAGCCTGTGCTGTCAGAGTTACTTTTCCGGCAGCCGTCGTGCTGCGGATCAGTGCGCGGTTGATACCACATTCTACCGGAAGGTTTGTATCAAGAATATGATTGTTTTTACCTTGAGCAATACCTCCGCGCCATTCCGCCTGACCCTTGAGTGTGAACTGAATAGTGCGGTTGTCCAACGGACAACGTTGTCCGTCTTTATCTACCACTTCCACCTGTATCAATGTCATATCCGCACCGTCTGCATGAAAGCCTTCGGGGTTTTGGATAGCGGTAAGTTTCAGACTGGCAGGTTCACCGGCTGTATTTACAGCATAACGACTGATTTCTTTCCCTGCTTTATTGTAGCTGACAGCTTCCAGTTTGCCCGGTTTGAAGGCTACGTTGTCGAAAGTAAAGAGAAAATTGTATTGGCGTTTGCCTTTACCCAGGGAGTTACCATTCAGGAAAAGCTCCACCTCTTCTCCGGTAGATACTACCTGCACAGGTTTTACCGTATTATCCGGATAGTTCCAGTGTCCGATGATGTAGGTCTGGTCTTTTTCCGTATCTACCCATCCGTCCCACATTACCTGATGTGCGTAGAAAGCATCTTTTTCGATACGCATCGCGTCCGTCACTCCACTTCTTCGGTAGTTTTCCGCACCCCGGTAGTGGGTATTGGTGTCGGAGAAGATAATTTTAGTACCGCCGGAGCTGACTCTGTTACCCGTTCCGGGACGCTCACGCCAATAATCATACCAGCGGGCTATCATGGTGATGGCAAGTTCATCTTGGTTGCGGTTATAGTCAGTGGCCGGTTGTCCTTTATAAAGTGGTCCGTCACCTTCTTTGTGGAAAGGATAGCTATATTCATCCCAGTACTTTCTTAAACCTTCGTCGCGGCAATATTCGGTCGCCCACATCGGATGATGTTCGCTTCTGTTGATGTACAGCATTTCGCCACCGTATTCCGCTTCGCGGATATCCAACATTTCACGTGATCCGATGGCACGTCCGCCGAACGGGTCGTATTTGTCGCGGACAGCTTTCATTTCTATCATGTGTTCGCGGCTGATGGCTTTGTTGCCACATTCGTAGAACAGGATACTCGGATTATTACGGTTGTAGATAATCGCGTCTCGCATCAACTCCACCCGTTGTTCCCATTGACGTCCTTCACGGTCTTTTTCTGCATCTCCGGCAGGCATTGCCTGTATCAGACCTACACGGTCGCAGGATTCTACATCCTGTTTCCACGGAGTAGCGTGCATCCAGCGAACCAGATTCGCGTTTCCTTTCACCATCAGGTCATTAGAAAAATCGCTCAACCAGGCAGGTACGGACAGACCTACTGCCGGCCATTCGTTGCTGGTGCGCTGTGCATACCCTTTCATTTGGATAACACGGTCGTTCAACCATATCTTTCCTTCCGCGAAGCGGGTCTTGCGGAAGCCGGTGCGGGTACTGACTTCGTCGAATATCTGATTATTATCATCTTTCAAAGCGGTTTTTACCGTATACAAGTAACCATATCCCCAACTCCAGAAGTGAAGATTATGAAGGATGGCAGATGCTTTTACCGTCTTAGTCTCTCCGGCTTTCAAAGTCACTTTATCACCTTGGAAAGTTTTCATTAGTTTGCCGTCGGCATCAAGTATAGTCACCTGATAGCTGAATTGCCGGGTAGCTTTACTGTCATTTCTGACTTCCGATTCGGCATGAATCGTAGCTTTGCGTCCTTGGATGTCGAAGTCTTGGGCATAGACGTATACGCCTGTCGTTTTCAGGTTGCTATATAGGGGAAGAGTCTGATATACATTATCAGTAACGTACAAGAAGACGTTTTTAGGAATACCGCCATAGTTGGCATTGAAATTGCGGTCGTTCCACTGGAACTTAGAGTTAGTTCCTTCTTCTCTGTACATCCAGTCGTTGTCGGTGCGAACGGCAATCACGTTCTCACCCTCTTTGATATGTGGAGTCAGGTCGAACCCTACCGCCATAACACCGTTTTCGTGTCTGCCTAGATAATGTCCGTTAAGATAGAAGTCTCCGCGTTGGCGTACTCCTTCAAATTCGACGAATACTTTCTGATTACTTTTCAGTTCCGGAATCTGGAAACTCTTGCGATACCATACCACTGTATCTGTCAATTGTTCAATGGAAAGTTTGAATGCTTCATCTTCATTGAAGGCATGGGGCAAAGTTACTTGTTTCCATTTACTGTCGTCGAATTTTGTATCTTTGGCTTTAGGAAAGTCTCCTATCCGCAGCTTCCATTCGCTGTTGAAATTGTATTTTTTGCGTTCGGATGCCTGTATATTAATGGCGGACAGTATAGCCAGGAGAAATGTGAAAAGAAATAATTTGTGTTTCATGATAGTCTCTTAACTTACTTGAATTGATATCCTCTGAAAGTACCTTTCATTTTTATAAGGTCCGGTCCGAAATAGAATCCCGGTTGTGTTGGCTGGTTATAGCCTACATTTTGGGTAGCGATACTGATTCTGTATATCGGTTCTTCAAGGAAGGTGTGGAATCTGTATTCGGTCGGAATAGTCGAAACGTAGAGCCGGAGAGCAGCGTTGTTCTCGGAGCGTACGAGTACTTCTTCCCGCCAATCGCCTATAATGTCACCTTGGAGACAAGGATTCGATTTCGTTCCATTGTTGAAAAGAGTTCCTGTGAATTTGACAAGCGGAACAAACTTTTTGTTTTCCCAGTCGTATTTAATAATCATGTTTCTATCCAATAGTTCGCGTAATAGGTCTCCATCCCACCAGACAGCCATATTGGTCGGCATATTTCTCATTTTAGGGGCTATGATTTCTCCTTTTACGTTTCGAATTCCTTGTGAATCTCCTGACCACATTTCCACACCCGGATGAGTCGGGTCAATGTCGGCGGCCATACAACGTCCTACATCGGTATTGCTTTTTATCTGTAATAACACTTCTCCGGTGGCGGCATCTCTGTACGTACTTCCGTCACGTTTGTTTTCGTGGCAGTCCCATACTTGCAGACCTTTTCGTGAAGGGTCAAAATGTGTCAGGTGGATGGCGTCTCCATGTCCCATTCGGGTAGAATAAAGTCCTTTGCCGTTGTGGTCGATAGCACAGGAACCGTAAATGATTTCGTCGCATCCATCACCATCCACATCGCCTACACGCAGATTGTGGTTTCCTTGTCCGGCGTACAGCTCGCATCCGGGATGGTTGCTGTCGAATACCCAACGGTTCTTCAGTTCTTTTCCGTTCCAGTCGAAGGCAGCCAGAACAGTACGCGTGTAGTAGCCTCGGCACATGACAACACTTGGGTGTACTCCGTCAAGATAGGCTACACAAGCCAGGAAGCGGTCGCTTCGGTTACCTTTTGCGTCTCCCCAGTCGGCAACGTTGCTGCGGGCAGGGATATAGTCGATGGTATGTAAGGCTTCACCGGTGTCTCCTGAAAAAACAGTCAGGTATTCCTTACCTTTCAAGATACGTCCTTGCTTCATCATTTGATTCCTGCTTTGGTCAAAGGAACCGGCTTCGCGATAGTCTGCATCGGCATTTCCAATTACTTTTCCTTTTCCGTCCACTGTTCCGTCGGCAGTCCGCATCACTACTTCCGCTTTGCCGTCGCCATCCAGATCGTACACCATGAATTGAGTATAATGAGCTCCTGCACGTATGTTTTTACCCAAGTTGATACGCCATAGCTGTTCTCCGTTCATTCGGTAACAATCGATGTATACTTCGCCTGTATAGCCTTCATGTGCATTGTCGTGTGAATTGCTGGGGTCCCATTTGAGGATAATTTCGTATTCGCCGTCACCGTCTACGTCACCGATGGAAGCATCATTGGGACTGTACGTGTAGGTATCACCTGCCGGAGTTACTCCGTCGGCCGGTTTTTGCAGGGGAATTTCCAGATAGCCGAGAGGCGCGTTTTCCGGGAGTGTGTATGTACCGTCAATGTGATGCGTTTCCTTGCCTTTTAGAACAGGACGTATTTCGTAAACAGCCGTTTTCTGACTGTTATTCTTATCACGGAACAAGGTGCTGACTGTGATGGGAGTGTCTGTCAGTTTCTTCCCGTCTCTGTACACATTGAAACCGGTCTGTATCGGATCGGAAGAAAGATACCTCCACGAAACGATTACTTCTGAAGGGTTTTCGCGAATGGCAACTACGCCGCGGTTTAGTTTCTCCCGTTGTAACTTTGAGTAGTTATAACCAGGTTGTGCTGTCATTGTTGCAACAGGCAGTAACATGAATATGCACAATAGATAAATTGCAATTCTTCTCATATTTGTTTCATCGGTTTGGACCTTATTATATTTATTCACTCGCAAAATTACTCCTTTTTTGAATGTATGAAATGGAGAAATGTACAAAGACTATATACAATTGTGCACCCTTTCAAATTAATCTTTCAGCTGATGTAGAATTCGATGTATGTATGAAAGTGCCTCCAGATATGGAATATTGTATATATACAAGTAGTATTTGAATCTTTTGCATAGAACTCCATAAGAAAATCAATATCTCCATATCCTTTGCTTTGGGGCAAATGGAAACATGCGGTACTTTTGCAAAAAAAGTAACGAGATATAGAAAATGATAAAGTCAGCATTTTTAATAGTAGCGACATGTTGCAGTCTGCAACTGTTTAGTCAGGAAAAATTTCCCGATGGTAAAATTATACCGGATTGGTTTTACAAAAATGAAAAAACTGATATAAATGGATTAGGAAAGAGTTTCTTGATTACCGACTATGGAGTAGTGAATGATAGTACACTGTTACAGACAGAGAAAATTCAGGCTGTTATAGATTTGGCGTCTAATAATGGAGGCGGAGTCATTGTTATACCTGAAGGTACTTATCTTAGTGGTGCGCTGTTCTTTAAGCCGGGAACACACTTGCATTTGGAAGAGAAAGCTATATTAAAAGGTAGTGACGATATTAGCAACTTTCCTGTAATAGAAACACGGATGGAGGGACAGAACCTAAAGTACTTTTCAGCTTTGATTAATGTTGATAAGGTAGATGGTTTCACCCTTTCCGGAAAAGGAAAAGTTGATGGAAACGGTGAACGATATTGGAAGTCATTCTGGTTGCGGAGGCGTGTTATTCCTAAATGTACTAATATGGATGAATTGCGTCCTCGTCTACTTCATATATCTCATAGTAATAATGTACAAGTTTCAGATGTGCGACTTGTTAATTCTCCGTTTTGGACAACTCACATTTATAAGTGTGATAGTGTAAAACTTTTGGATTTGCATATCTTTTCACCTTCTTCTCCCGTAAAGGCTCCAAGTACGGATGCAATCGATATTGATGCATGTAAAAATGTACTTGTCAAGGGATGCTATATGTCGGTTAATGATGACGCAATTGCATTAAAAGGCGGCAAAGGACCATGGGCAGATCAAGATCCCGATAATGGTGGCAATTGTGATATTATCATTGAAGACTGTACTTTTGGATTCTGTCACGGAGTGCTGACTTGCGGTAGTGAATCGATATATAATCATAATATAATTCTTCGACGTTGCAATCTAGATCAGGCTAAACGCCTGTTGTGGTTGAAAATGCGTCCGGATACTCCCCAACAATATAAGTACATCCTCGTTGAAGACATAAAAGGAAATGTCCGCAATTGTATCTTTATTGCTCCTTGGACACAGTTTTATGATTTGAAAGATCGCAAGGATATGCCAGTCTCGTATTCCAGCTATATTACAATGCGTAATATTCATCTGGATTGTGATTCCTTTTTTGCTGTAGAGAAATCAAAACAATATAAATTATCCAATTTCTGTTTTGACAATTTGACTATTACGGCTAAAAAAGATGTGAAGATAGATGAAAATATTATTGATGAATTGGTTATGAGAAAGGTTGAGATAAATAAAGTGAATTAAAAAAGAATGGTAGAAAGACTGGAAAATCGTACATAGCCTGTAAAATCGTACAAAATAGGCGTGTGATGGGCTGTACACATATGAATTTACATAAGAAAGTCGAATTCTCCATATTCCTTTTCTTTAACTCTACCATGTAATGCGGTATCTTTGACATGTGCTTATTCAGTAAAATATTGAATCTAAAACTATAAAATACAATGAAATTCTGTAGAATTATTTTTTGTCTGTGGTTATTGGTCTGTTTCTTTCCAATAGGTATTCATGCAGATATACAACTTCCTTCTATATTATCAAATAATATGGTACTTCAGCAAAATGCGAAAGTACGTTTTTGGGGAAAAGCACGTCCCGGAGAAAAGATTTTGGTAAAGACTTCATGGGATCATAAGAAATACAAGGTGACTGCTTTAGCAAACGGTCATTGGGAACTGATGATACAAACACCGGCTGCTACTTCCGGACAATCTGTAATGTTGAAAGGTGATAATAAGATCCGGATCAATAATATATTAATAGGTGAAGTCTGGCTTTGTACGGGACAGTCAAATATGGAATTTCCCGTAGCCCGTAATCCGCAAGTGAAATGGAAAACAGGAATGTTGAATGAAGCGGAAGAAATGAAAGATGCTGATTTTCCGGAAATCCGCCTGTTTCATGTAGAGCATCAACTGGCACCTGATGGTGAGAAAGAAGATTGCGTTGGAAAGTGGGTGGTTTGTAATCCGGAGAATCTGAAAGACTTTTCTGCTGTAGGATTTGTCTTTGGACGTAAATTGTATAAAGAATTGAGTACACCGGTTGGATTAATTCAGTCTACTTGGGGAGGAACACATGCTGAATCTTGGACAAGTATGAAAGTGATGGAAAACAATCCGCTGTATGCTGATGTCTTAAAACAATATTCAAAAGAAAGGGTGAGTAGGGAAAAAGATAAGTGTAAGGTTCCGGCTACTTTGTGGAATGGCATGATTGCTCCTATGGTAGGATACACTGTAAAAGGAAATATCTGGTATCAGGGAGAATCCAACTCTGTTCGTTATGAGAAATATCAGGAAGTATTTACTAACCTGATTAATAGTTGGCGGAAAGAATGGAATCAGCCGGATATGCCTTTCTATTTCGTACAGATTGCGCCACATTACAAACAACCGGCAGGTATTCGTGAAGCACAATTAAAAACATGGTTAAGTGGACTTGAAAATATTGGTATGGCAGTAGTGACGGATGCAGCCGATTCTACCGACATACATCCACGAAATAAAGTTGCACCGGGCGAACGACTGGCAGCTTGGGCATTAGCAAAGCAATATGGTAAAAAGATTGTTTATTCAGGACCTCTCTACAAATCAATGAAAGTGAATGGGGGAGAAATTACATTAGATTTTGAATTTGCGGAAGGTGGCCTGCAGACACCCGGCAATGAACCGGTAAAAGGATTTTTTATTGCCGGCAATGATGCGCGGTTTTATCCGGCTGATGCTGTGATTGATGGAAGTTCGATAACACTTTCTTCAACTTATGTCTCTGCACCTGTAGCTGTACGCTACGGTTATGGGACTTTCTTTAGAGTGAATCTGTTTAATAAAGCCGGACTTCCGGCAGTTCCTTTCCGTACGGATACTTTTGCTCCCGACACTTATTATCGTCTGTTTGCCGATTCGGAAATTCGTCGTTTCCCGGAAGCGTGGCAACTGGATCATGGAAAACGCCTGTATTTTGGTTATGCGCAAGGAGTAGGTTGTTGTGCGATGTTACAAGTTTGGAAGAAAACAGGAGACCGTAGGTACTTTGATTATGTAGAGGCATGGGCTGATTCTTTGGTAGACGATAAAGGTGATATTCATTTATATAAGAAAGAAACCTATAATCTGGATTATATAAATTCCGGAAAAGTTCTGTTTGATTTGTACAATGAAACCAAAAAGGAGAAATATAAATTGGCTATCGAGAATTTGATAGATCAGCTAAAAAAGCAACCTCGTACAACAGATGGAGGTTTCTGGCATAAGAAAATATACCCTAATCAGATGTGGTTGGATGGATTGTATATGGCTTCTCCTTTTATGGCTAGATATGGAGCTGAATTTAATCGTCCGGAATGGATTGATGAGGCTGTTAAACAGTTCACTCTCTGCCATCAGCATACATACGATACCAAGACGGGACTTTATTATCATGCATGGAATGAGGACCGGAGCCAGCGCTGGGCTGATCCGGAAACTGGCCATTCTCCTAATTTCTGGGGACGTAGTATTGGTTGGTGGTTTATGGCTATGGTAGATGCTTTGGAATATATTCCCCAAGATCATTCAGGTTATGCTGATATGATTAAATGGACGAAAGAATTAGCAGAAACCCTTTCAAAATACCAAGATAAAAATGGATTATGGTATCAGGTAATTGACCAACCTTCACGTACCGGTAATTTCCCGGAAGCATCTGTTACGACACAGTGTATGTATGCCTATATGAAAGCTGTGAACAAAGGATATATTGATAGTCAGTATCGTGCTATTGCAGAAAAGGCCTTTAAAGGTTTGTGCGATAAACTGCTGATCTCAAATCCGGACGGCACATTGACATTAACAAGATGTTGTCAAGTGGGTGGGTTAGGTGGTAAGCCTTACCGTGACGGCAGTTTCGAATATTATATAGGAGAGAAAATGAGAGATAATGATGCGAAAGCGACAGGACCTTTCATTATGGGATGTATTGAACTGAACAAATAGTATGAAAATAAAAATTGTGAAATAACGAGATTTTATACGTATTTAAATATATCTACAAATAGTCTAATTATTTAATTTAATTATATATGAAAAACATTACATTATTAAAAGCAAAAGTAGGAATATTGGCAGTTTCCTGCCTTTCAATCACTGCTTTGTTTGCATGTGTTGATAAGGATGCTAGAAGTGATTTGAGTCCCAATTTGCCAACAGATCAAGCGCAAAATGGGGATTTTGGTGATCAAGGGGGAGGCTCGGATCAGGGGCTTAATTTCCCGGTTTTTGATGATGGAGTACTTGCTTTTCCTGGTGCGGAAGGATATGGGAAAAATGCAACGGGTGCTCGTACGGGTGAGGGACGAGAAATTTATCATGTGACTAATTTGAATGATGCGGGGCCTGGATCTTTTCGTGATGCAGTAAGCAAACCTTGGCGCATTATTGTCTTTGATGTATCTGGTGTTATAAAATTGAGTAAGGATCCCGTAGTTTTGAAAAGTAATCAAACTATTTTAGGACATACTGCACCGGGTGATGGAATCGTTCTTTATAATGGGCGTGTTTCTGCTTCAGGTGCACAGAATTTAATTGTTCGTTATTTACGTATACGTATGGGGGCTGCCTATCCAAGCGATCAGGTAGATGCTTGCGGAGTAGCTAATGGAGCAGATATGATATTCGACCATTGCTCTATGACTTGGGGAAGAGATGAATGTTTTTCTATCAATCCTGATGGTAAGGGAACTGCCCCAAAGAATATAACAATACAAAATTCTATAATCGGGCAGGGTTTGCAGAATCACTCGTGTGGTGGCTTAATGCAAACTGATATATCGAATGGGTGTACAATCTTCCGCAATTTATATATTGACAATAAAACTCGAAATCCGAAAGTTAAAGGATTAAACCAGTTTGTTAACAACGTTGTGTACAATTGGGGAAGTGGAGCTGCTTATAATATGGGTGGTGATTCTTCAGGTAAATCGGAAACAACTATTGAAAATAACTATTTTATAGTTGGTCCCTGTAATAATTGGCAGAATGTGGAAATTGCACCTAAAGTATATGAGGCGCAACAGGTACCAATGAATCCTGCAAGACCATTTACTGGTGGTAACAGTGATTTTAGAAGTTATTGTAAAGGTAACTATTATGACTATGACAAGGATGGAGCATTGAATGGAATAGAGATAACAGAAGTGAATTGGTCACAATATTGTAGTGGCTCTCCTACACTTCTTGAAGCTCGTTCTGATCTACATCCAATTATACGCAGTCAGAAAAGTGCACAGGAAGCTTATGAATGGGTAGTTGAAAAAGTAGGTGCTTATCTTCCGGTACGTGATGAAGTAGATAAATACTTGATAGATGAACTTACTTCGTTGGGAGGAAAAGGAACGATTATTCAAGATGAACGTAAAACAGAACAATTTCCGTTGGGAGGTCCTGGTACAATAAATGCTGCACAGAAACCTCTGGATTCAGATAATGATGGGATGCCAGATGCTTTCGAAGATGCATGGGGACTGGACAAATATGATCCGACAGATGCGGTAAAAGAGGCTAAAAATGGCTATTTGAATATAGAAAATTATGCCCTTTCGTTGGAATATCCTGATGAATATGAGTATGAACTTAATAAGAATAAACAATAATCAATTTGTGTAATATGAAAAACATGACATTTACAACAGTACTACTTTGTATACTGTTCATGCCTTTCTTTATCTCCTCATGTACAGATAAGATAGATGAACATTATGAAGAACCTGAATGGTTGAAAGGTAGTGCTTGGGAAGTCCTGGAAGATAGAGGGAACTACTCGCTATTTTTGCAGGCAGTAGAGTTGGCAGGTTTTAAGCCTATTATGGAGGGAAAAAGTATCCTGACTGTGATGGCTCCGGATGATACGGCTTTTTCGGCCTATTTGGAGAAGCACGGCTATTCCGACATCAGTGAAATAAATTTGGATGAATTGAAAAAAGTGATTGGTTTTCATCTGCTTTATTATTCTTACAATAAAAATAAGTTGGTGAATTTTCGTCCGGAAGGTGATTTAATAACTGATGAGGAAATGAATAAAAATGCGGGTCTGTATTATAAGTTTCGTACACGCAGTAGTAATGTACCTACTATGGAAGTAGAGGCTTCTACGGGTAAACGACGTATGGTATATCATCTGGACCGTTTTATTCCGGTTTTCTCTTACCGTTTTTGGGATACCAAAAAGTTGGATGCTGCATCTAATTATACCTATTTTTATCCTAATTCCACATGGAAAGGGACAGAGGGATTCAATGTTTCCAATGCTGCTGTTAGTGAATATGAAATTTTGGCAGATAATGGTTATGTATATATTGTTGATCAGGTAATTGAACCTTTGGAAACCATTTATACCCAGTTGGAATCAAATGAAAATTATTCGATTTTTTTCAACTTATATAATGAAAATACCACTTATACGTATGACGCTACCTTATCTAAAGATTTTGGAGCAGCCTTGGGGGCCGATTCACTTTTTATTCATACACATGGTACTTCTTTGCCTGCTATAGCAGTAGAATGGTATTCAACGAAATATTCGGATGTAGCCAATAATGCTTCAAAAGCATATAGTGTATTTGCACCGTCAGATGTGGCTATGAATAATTTCTTTGATAATTATTGGGAAAAGGGTGGATATGAATCTTTGGATGATGTAGATGATTTAGCAATGAAATATATGTTGAATCAATTTATTTATAAAGATGGAATTGCATTCCCTGATGAAATTACGAGTGGAAAAGTTAAGAATATGTATGACATGGTCTTTAACTTCGATCCTTCTAAGGTGACTGATAAATCAATGTGTGTCAATGGTGTCTTTTATGGATTAAATACAATGGATACACCTATTTTGTTTGCTTCTGTAGTCGGACCGGCTTTCCGTAACAAAGATTGTAATTATTATCTTTACATGTTGGATGGGACTGGACTGATAACTGCCTATTCTTCACAAGATACGAAGTATGTCTTGTTAGTGCCTACTAATGAACAAATAGAGTCAGAAGATATTTACTTGAGAACTTATGCGGATGGAAGTAAGTTACAACAAGAAACCGAGGATGGATTGGTAGATGTTTCTTCTTCTGTAATGAGAACTATTGTAAACATACATACGGCTACAGGTGTAGATGGACTGAAAACAAATGGGACACAGGTTCTAGCTACACAAACCGGTTTTAATTATTGGTATGTGAAGGACGGGAAGATAACAAGTAGTGCAGCTTATAATAAAATTTTGGAACCGGATAATAATGTGGAACCTTTCTCTGAATTTACAGAAGTAAAGAATGGCAATGACAACTGGAATAATGGAAGAACTTATATGTATAGTGGAACAGCCTTGTTTCAAGCGCAAGAAGGTGATGGGTTACAACATAAATTAAGCGTTTGTAATGATAATCGTTATGTTTACTATCAGTTTGCACAGCTGTTGCAGAAAGCTGATATGGTAATGTCTAGCAACTATATATTCGGACTAGCAGGAGCTTCTCATGTTATAGGTTTTATTCCGACAAATGAAGCCATTAGTACAGCAATAGCTGCAGGGCAAATTCCGGGCATGGATGCGACCGGAGCGGTAACTAGTAGTTCGAAACTTCGTCAATACCTGCTTTCATATTTTATACGTGATAGGGAAAATGCACTTATTTCTTATCCTTATCCGGGGTCGGCTATGAAGAGTTCTACATATGTTACTGCTAGTGGAAAGTCTTTGACGTATACAGATTCCGGAAGTTCATTAAGCATAATGGTAGATGGAAAAGTGGCAAACGTGATATCTGATTATAATTTCTTCCCGTTTGCGTTTGACGACGGATGTTTTCAGTTGATTGATACAGTCCTTTGATATAACCGAATTTAATATGAATATGAAATTAGTAAAATATATGCTGATAGCGATACTTGTTCTGGGGACAGGGGAAGTAGCCGCACAGGTACAAGTCGTGTCCGGTAAGGTGACCGAAATGCTGGGAAATCAGATCGAACCGATAGTAGGTGCGAATGTGAATATTGTGAACGCTCAAAACCGTTCTGTAGGAGGTGCGGTGACCAATTTGGATGGTGACTACCGTTTACAAATTCCTGCACAAGAAAACAATCTGACATTGGTATATTCATACATTGGTATGAAAACGAAACGAATCAAATATACTGGTCAGAAGGTATTGAATGTAAAACTGGAATCCAATGTGGAAACGTTGGATGAGGTTGCTATCACTGCTAAACGTATCGAACGTAATAATATGGGTATCGGACATAAAGAGAATGTATCTGCGACCCAGAAAGTGATGATGGAAGATTTGATTGCTACTGCTCCGATAGCTACGGTAGAAGAAGCTTTACAGGGGCAGTTGAGTGGTGTAGATATTGCATTGAGTGCTGACCCGGGAGCACGGAGTTCTATCCGTATTCGTGGTACCAGTACACTGAATGGCTCTGTCGAACCATTAATTGTGATTGACGGGGTTCCCTATACACAAGAGTTAGATGACGACTTTGATTTTTCTACTGCCAATGAAGAAGATTTAGGTGCTTTATTGAATATTGCTCCTACTGATATAGAATCGGTAGAAGTTTTGAAAGATGCGGCTGCTACGGCTATTTGGGGAACGAAAGGTGCTAACGGTGTGTTGTCAATTACGACTAAAAAAGGTAAGACTGGCAAGACTACATTTAATTTTTCTTCTAAGTTCACAGCAAAATTTGAACCGAATAGTATTCCAATGTTAAATGGATCGGAGTACATTGCTATGGTGCAGGAGGCTTTGTGGAATAGTGCTAATTATACAGGTTTGAATGCAGATACTTATTTAAAGTATTTGTATGATACACCTGAAATCAACTACTCGCCCAATTGGAACTATTTCAATGAATATAATGTAGATACGAACTGGTTGGACGAGGTACGTCAGAATGCATTTACTACAGACAATACATTTTCTATGAGCGGTGGTGGTGAAAAGGCCACTTATCGTCTGTCACTGGGATATTTAAGTGAAGGAGGTACAACCATCGGTACAGGGCTGAAACGTTTCAACTCATCTTTGCGTGTAGACTATAATTTCTCGGATAAGTTGAGATTCGGAGCAGATTTCTACTTTACACAGTCTGATAAGGATGACAATTGGGCACCAAAAGATAGCAATGTACGTTCGGAAGCGTTTAAAAAGATGCCGAATAAATCTCCTTATTATATGGATGAAGATGGAAACCGTTCTTCACAGTATTTTTCTTATCAGACGAAGGATTGGGAGGGTGAATTTAAGGCTGATAACAAGTCTGCATCCCATTTTAATCCGGTAGCTATGGCAAACGAAAGTTATAAAAACACCATGTCGCGTGATAGTCGTGCTAATTTCCGCATTGATTATAAAATACTTCCGTGTTTGACATATTCGGCTTATGCTTCTCTTAAGATGTCGACTACTACAACAGACAAATTCCTTCCTCAAGTTGCTACGGGGGTACCTTGGACAAGTCAATATGCCAACCAAAGTACTGCTGCTTCTTCAGAGAGTTTAACGTTGCAAACAGAAAATAAATTGATATTCAATAAAAACTGGAAGGATAAACATAATTTGATTGCAACTGCTGTATTCCGTACTACACAAGCTACTAGTTCCAGTACTACAAGTACGTCTTATGGTAATGCTTCTTCTGGTCTTGCAGATCCGATTACAGGTAGTTCTGTTTATAGTCTGGGTTCAGGGGAGTCAGAAGCGCGCAGTATTTCCGGAACCGGTTTGATTAACTATACTTTATTGGACCGTTATGTATTTCATACCTCTGCAACGATGGATGCTAATTCTGCAATGGGTAAGTCAGAACGTTTGGGTATCTTTCCTACTGTGGGAATTTCTTGGAATATGCAAAATGAACCATTCATGAAAAATACAGAAGACTGGATGGATGAAATCAAACTTCGTTTCAGTATCGGACAAAGTGGTAATGCTCCGAAAGGAACGGCTGCTTATTATGGAGCTTATACTTCACGAGGAGAATATATGGATATGTCTGCTATTTATCCTAGCAGAATGCAGTTGAATAATTTGAAATGGGAAACTTCAACAGAATATAATCTGGGCGGTGATTTTAGCTTTTTCCATGGCAAGTTAAGGCTGACTTTTGAGTGGTATAATAAATATATTAAAGACTTGCTGCAGAAAGAACCGAAAATGCCGACTACTACAGGATTCTCTAAGAATAAATGGTACAACTCTGGAAGAATGGAGAATAAAGGATGGGAGGCCCGTATCGATGGTGTATTGTATGAAAAGAAAGATTGGCGTGTTAGTGCTTATGTTAACTTGAGCCGTAACACTAACGAAATTACCGAACTGCCTGAAACAATGAATCCGGAACCTTACACCTTTAAAAATGGTGAGTATGCTATTCGTATAGAAGAGGGACGTCCGTTCGGTTCCTTCTATGGTTATCGCTACAAAGGAGTCTATCAGAATCAGGAGGCTACTTATGCACGGGATAAAGAGGGGAATGTCATGAATGATGTAAGCGGTAAGCCAATTGTTATGAAGAATGGTGCTAAGCAGGTATGTCCGGGTGATGCTATTTATGAAGATATTAATCATGATGGTGTGATAAATGAATATGATATTGTTTATCTGGGCAACTGTAATCCGATTCTTACTGGTGGTTTTGGCTTTACCGTTAAATATAAGCGTCTAAGTTTGAATGCATTATTCTATGGTCGTTTTGGACAGAAAATTATTAATGCGACTCGTATGGATAATGAATCTATGTATAATGCCAATAACCAAAGTAAAGCGGTTTTGCGGCGTTGGAGAAATGAAGGAGATAATACGGATATTCCACGTGCTTTATATAATGAGGGATATAACTATTTAGGGTCAGACCGTTTTGTAGAAGATGCTTCTTATGTTCGTTTAAAGACTTTGTCGTTGAGCTATTCCTTACCTAAAAAGGTGTGCAATTATTTAGGTATCAATACGCTTAATTTCTTTGTTACTGGTTATGACTTGTTAACTTGGACTGGTTACACAGGACAGGATCCGGAAGCGTCTCTTCCTACTTCGGCTTCTAAACTATCGAAAGATAGTGCAAATACACCTTGCTCTCGCCGTTTTTCTTGTGGTTTAAATTTGAATTTCTAATACATTTACAGACATGAAGAAACTGATTTATATAGGGATAATGGCAGGTAGCCTGCTGCTGAACAGTAGTTGCAGCGATTGGTTGGACTTGCTTCCTAAAAATGAACAAGTGACTGACGCTTACTGGAAATCGAAAGAAGATGTAGAAGCGGTCATTGCTTCCGGTTATTATTATATGCGTTCCTCCTGCCAGTCATTGCTAAAATGGGGAGAACTGCGAGGAGCATCTATTTGTACCTTGACAGGTGATAAGGATGGAATGAAGTTGCAGAATTTCCAGTTGGATGGAACAGAAGCTATTTGTAAATGGGAGAACATGTATCAAGTGATCAACATGGCCAATGTGGTCATCGCTCATGCTCCGGGAGTACGTGAAATAGATGACACCTATACAGAAGGTGCAATGAATGCACATCTTTCCGAAGCTTATTTCATGCGAGCATTAATGTATTTTTACTTGGTACGCAATTTTAAAGAAGTGCCTTTGGTAACAACTCCTTATGAGGATGACTCTACTCCGTTTTCTATTGCCAAATCTTCAGAAGAAGAAATCTTGAAGCAAATTAAGGCGGATGTGCAAACAGCTCTTGACTCTGGAGGTGCGAAGGAATTTTATGATAATGATAATTGGAATGCTTCCAAAGGACGGGCTACTAAATGGGCTTTGTATGCATTAATGTCGGAAGTTTCTTTGTGGACCGAAGATTATGATACTTGTATTAAGTATGCAGACCTATTAATCAACGCTACTGCATCACGTCGTCCGGCATTTATTACAATTCCGGAGAACTGGTATACAATTTTTAATCCGGGGAATAGTAATGAATCCATTTTTGAAGTGAACTGGGATGGCAACACCTATAGCCAGACGGGAGGGCCAAGTGCTATGTATACGACTGGTACAAATCCCAATTATCAATATTCTACTAAAATGGGTGAGGACTTGGAAAATGATTATGAGGAAGTAATAGCGGGAAAGGATGCTGTTCGCAGTTGGTATGGCGCTTTTATAGCACTTACTGATGGAGAGAACACTGTTCATTGTATATGGAAGTACAAGATGGGTGATACCGACCCAACGAATTTGGATGCAATACGTTTGAAAGATGATGCTAACTGGATTATTTACAGAATGGCAGATGTCATGTTGATGAAGGCGGAAGCATTAATTTGGAAAGGAAAGGAAAATTGGCAGGAGGCTGTTGATATTATAAATCAGATCCGTACTCGTGCTAACTTGCTTGAAAAAACTATAGCTATAGATGAGGAGGATGAAAGCTCAATGATGGAGAACTATTTATTGCCGGAACGTAATATTGAATTGGCGGCTGAAGGTAAGCGTTGGTATGACATGATACGTTATGCCAAAAGTAAGAACTATGCTCATAAATCAGCTTTTATTGCTTTGGTTCAGCAATACAATACAACAGCGAATGCTAGTTGGATACGTTCAGTTCTTCAGAATGAGTATGCATGGTATTTACCAATTCATGCGGATGAAATTGAAAATAACACCTTATTGGTACAGAATCCATATTATGGAATAACAGGTAATAATTAATAAACAGCCATTTATGAAGACTTTAGGAAATATATATTTATTATTATTGGTTGCATTATTCAGTGCATGCAACGATCCCTATGAAGACTCTACCTATCAGGTTTATGATATGAATCCGGTATCGTCTTATCTGGAAACTCGTTCTGATGAATTTTCCGAGTGGATCACCGTATTGAAGTATGCAGATTTGTTTAATGCCGTGAATCAGGCTTCATCTTATTTTACGGTATTGGTTCCTACAAATGAAGCTGTGCGCAGTTTCTATACTAAAAAGAATGTATCTTCTATTCAGGAATTGGGAAAAGACTATGCCCGTAGTCTTGCAGAATATCATATCGTGAATGATTCTATCAATCTGAATACTTTTGTTCAAGGAGGTAAACTGGAAGCTAAAACTCTTTCGGATGATTATCTTTCCGTCTCTTTTGATGAAAGTTCGGAGGCTGGAGGATTTAATTCAATTTATGTGAATAAAGAAGCACATGTAAAGGAACTGGCTATCCAAGTGTCTAATGGATATGTGTATGTACTGAATGATGTGATGTCTCCTTTGGTGGAAAGCCTATATGAACGTATCAGTGAAAGTAGTAATAAATACTCCATTTTTATTGATGCTTTGGAACAAACAAGTTGGAAAGATAGTTTGAGTACTATTTACGATGAAATAAGGCAGGAAGATAATACGGTTATTCAGCAAAAACGGAATTATACGTTGCTGGCTGTATCAGATGATACCTATCGTTCTGAAGGAGTTACTTCTGTTGCTGATCTGGCTGCTAAAGTAGGTGCAATAGGAACAGACTATAAAGATAAAGCAAACGAATTATTTCGCTATGTGGCATATCATGTGATTGGTGGAAGTTATTCTGTTTTTGATTTCAACAATTTTAGTGGAGGTGCAACTACACGATTGTGGACTACCAAAGCAGATGCAGTATTGGAAGCATCTATGCAGAGTGGCAATAAGTTGTATTTTAATTATAAAGGAGAAATTGATGGTCAATCGGTGAAAGCGATGTTTGTTGAAGACGGTTCCGATGTACAGGCTAAAAATGGTATTTTACATGAAATAGATAGCTGGTTGCCTTTGTGGGAATCCGAGATTCCGGTGCGCGTAGAATGGGACTTTGCTGATTATGAGGAGGTAGCTTCTTGGGTGAATGGTGGTTATGGTGATCCGGACCAAAAGTATCAGACGGCAGATGAAAAAGAGCGCCAGTCGGATGTCTCTTCGCTCTCTTGTTACACCGTAGATGCCAGGAGCACTTCTACATCTCTAGATGGTCAAAACGGCGGATATTATCGCGTGGGCTATGCAACTCCGAAGACAAAAGGCTCGGACTGGATCAATTGTAAAAATACAGATCATATCTATTTGAATTTGGGATATAATGGTTCCGTTACCATGAAAACACCAATTCTGATAGCTGGCAAATATAAAGTGACGTTGAAAGTTACTTATGCAACATCAATGGATTTTATGCGTACAATGTCTAATGGAAGTAATGGATGTAAAATGAAGTTTACATTTGATGATGACACCGATACAGATGTCGAAGTTCCTATTTATGCGAGTATTACAGCCAATACATTAGGACGTTATGATGTAGTTATTTATGATGAGATTGAATTCTCAAAGACGAAGGTTCATTCTATGAAGATGTTGGTTGCCGATCCGGCTGCTTCTACTCATAGCAAGTTCCGTATCCAATTAGATTATATGACTTTCGAACCGATAATTGAAGATGAATAAACACATACTTATGAAAACTATAAAATATATATTGTCATCTATATTGCTGATAAGTGGTATATATGCATGTAACGATGACTGGGATTCTCATTATTCCCAGGAAGAACAGGTCGTGAATAATGTAAATATTGAAGTAGTCAACAAGTCGGCTGTTGATTATTTACAGTCGCAACCGGAATTGAGTTCCATGTACCAATTGTTTAGTGAAACAGGAGTGCTGGATGAGATGGTTGAGAAGGATTTGTTGTTCACTATTTTAGTGGTTAGTGACGAGAATGCATTATCTCGTGCAGTTGCTACAGATGATAGAACTTTTTTGGCTAAATCACACATTTCGGATATCTCTCTTTCTCCGTCTAATCTTTCTGACGGACAACGTGTATTGATGTGGAATGGAAAATATGTTAATGTATCGAAAGTTGAAAATGAAGATGCATCTGCTTCCATCTCCTTTAATGGCATAGCTGTGAAAAAGATAACGAAGGTGAATAATGGATATGTGTACGAAATGGAAGATTACGTGGAAACTCCCAAATCATTATATGAGTTAATTGAAGGATTAGGAGATGATTATTCAATTTTTAGGGAGATGATAATGGAACGTAATCAACTAACATTTGATAAAGAAGCTAGTAAAATTATAGGTGTTGATGAGACCGGAAGTAATGTCTATGATTCTGTATTTATAGTTACTAATCCTTATTTTGAGGCTAAAGACTTTAATCTGATGTCGGAGTCATTATCAGCAACTGTTTTAATTCCTTCCAATGATGTTGTTAATCAGGCATTGACTATAGCTCGTCAAAATTTGCAAGAATGGGGAATGCAACGAGAAGACTCTATTCTGAGAAATTGGACTTTCCAATCAATGTTTTTTAATAAAAAGCTTTCTAAATCGGATTTTGAAGATAATATAGATTTGAATTCTATTTTTAGTAAACAATGGAGAACAACTGTACAACGGGTTGATTTGGAGAATCCTGTTTCTCTTAGTAATGGTGTTGCATATTATGTGAAAGAACTGAAGATTCCTACCAATGTATTGATTTATCGTGTCAAAGATTTTATGAGATGGTATGAATACCTGTCAGAAGAAGAAAAGGCTCTTTATTTTGAAAATGAAAATCTAACTTTTGATAAAATGGAAACGAAAGTGACGGCATGGTCTGGTTGGCCTGGAGTTTTCCCTAATATAATCAATCGCGTTGTACGCTTTAAAACAACAGATGCTACAATTAAAGAGTATACGTTAAACTTTACTGCTTTCAGTTATGATGAAACTAACAAGGTAGCTACTCCATATACGATACCTCCTGGTGAGTACGATTTGTGTTTGGGATTTGAACAAAAAATGGGGCATGACGTAGAGATTTCTTTTAATGGAGAGTACGTAGGGACAGTAACAGCCTCTCAACTGACAAAGACTGATTTTCATTACGACCGTGGCGGACAGGGTTATCCTGAAGGATATGACACTAATAAAGCGACAGATAAAAAGAAAACGAATTATGATCGTGATGGAGGAAAAGTCGGTGTAATTACCATTGAAGGTACGGAACCGGTAAATGTGGTTATTAAATTCCATGGAATAAACGCAAGCAAATGTTGCTTCCACCACTGGTGTCTGAAACCAACAAAGAACTGTTATTAATTTTGATAAGGAATCAATATGAAGACAATAAAAATCATATTTACAACTTTGCTGTTATTACTGTCGGTAGCCAGTGTATATGCGCAAGGACGTAAAATTAGCGGTAAAATACTTTCACCGCTAAATAAACCGATTGAAGGGGCTATCATTTCGGCTGTAGGAAGTAAAGATGCGAAAACTGGAGTTGACGGAACTTTCAAAATGGAGTTGAAAGAGAATACGACTCAAATTTCAGTGTGGGCAGCTGGTTATTATCCGGAAACTCGCTTGGTAGATGATAATTCACAAGTGGTTATTCTGATGATGCCGGAGAGCACATATAAATATAATGAATCGGCTATATTACCTATGAGAATTGAAAGTTCCCGTCCGGAACTGACTTCTGCGGTGAATATCAATAAAAAAGATTTCACGCAGGGAAGTATGAAGATAGATCGGGCTTTGGCAGGACAGGTAGCAGGCTTGAAGACAACCCGTGCAGGTGGTATGCCAGGTGAGGGAAGTTATATGAACCTGCGTGGTATTCGTTCTTTTGTAGGTTCAAACGCTCCGCTTGTGGTAATTAATGGTGTCCCCTATTTACCTGATTCTCGTGAATCACAATTGATAAATGGATTTTCGAGAGATATATT
Organism: Bacteroides sp. OF03-11BH; assembly: GCF_003604005.1. NCBI lineage: Bacteria > Pseudomonadati > Bacteroidota > Bacteroidia > Bacteroidales > Bacteroidaceae > Bacteroides > Bacteroides sp. OF03-11BH. The sequence continues at coordinate 55,559 of NZ_QTMW01000010.1, forward strand.
TCAGGCATATAATATTCAAGATATTCAAAATATCACTGTACTGAAAGGAGCGGAGGCTTCTATGTATGGTTCGATGGGGTCGAATGGTGTTATTCTAATTGAAACGGATGGTGCAACTTCCGATAATTTGGATACGCGAGTCAGCTTTTATGGACAGTATGGGGTGAATTGGAATAATAAACGTATGCCATTACTTACAGGTAATGATTACAAATCTTACCTTTCGGATATTGGTATGACTTATTTCGGTAATATGGAAGGATTTTTCTCGGAATTTCCTTTTTTGAGTGATCCCAATAGTAAATACAATTACTTGTATAACAATACCACAGATTGGCAAGATGAAATTTATAAAAATGGTTTTGTAACAGACAACCTGTTTCGTGTAGAAGGTGGTGATGCTATTGCCAAATATGACCTTTCATTAGGATATGCGATGGAAAATGGACTGATGGATTACACTAAAAGCCAGCGTTACCATACACAATTGAATACAAATGTTTTGATTAGTAAATGGGTGGAGATGACAGCAACGGTCGGTTTAGCTTATCTGACAGGCAATTATCAACAACAGGGAATGGATAATGTTAGCAATCCGATCTTAGCAGCTTATTCGCGTGCTCCATTGTTAAGTCCTTATAAGAAAGATATTGATGGTAATATTTTGGATACTTACTCTACTTATTACTATGGTAATTCAACGAATATGGATTTTGCAGTCAGTAATCCTTTAGCTATCGTCAATACACTTGATGGTCGTAACCGACAGTATGATGTAAATTTCAGACTTGGATTGGTTTACAAACCTTTCAATGGCTTATCGTTCAATGGTACATTCGGAATGTTTTATAATTATAATAAAGAACACCTATTTATTCCCGGACTATCAGATAAGAGTATTTTGCCGATTGTCGATCAGTATGGTAATGCAGAAAATACCGTGAAGGAAGGTGTAGGTGAAACTTTGAACATTTTCGCAAATGGTAATGTACGTTATCAGAGACTTTTTCAAGGTATCCACCATTTGAATATTCTTGCAGGTGCTCAAATGTTGATAACTCAAAATAAGTATGAAGGTGGTGCAGGCCGTAATACTCCGAATGATTTTTATCAAACATTGGGAGATACAAAAACAATCGGACGCTACTTTTACGGTTATCAGGAAAAATGGAACTGGGCGAATTTTTATGCTCATGCAGATTATACCTATCGTGATATGGTAGCAGCTTCTTTGAATGTGGCGGCTGATGGTGCGTCCTCTGCCGGTACTTATGGAAATCACTTTTATATATATCCTTCCGGTGGTGTGACTTTGCTCGGAAAAGGTTGGTTACCATTGACTAACTCTACATTAGTAAATCGCTTAAATTTGCGTGCGGAATATGGCTTGTCCGGTAATAGCCGTTTTTCTTCCAATCTTGGAAAATATTATTATACAAGTTTACCTTATATGACTACTTCCGGTATTGTTCGTGCCAATATATCAAACACCACTTTGAAACCGGAGAAGAACATACAATTTAATCTTGGATTGGATATGAGTCTGTTGCGTAACCGTTTGGAAGTGACATTGGATTATTATAATAATCTGTCCAAAGATGTTATTTTTGCAGTACCTCATACATCGGCACTTGGTTCTCTAAACTATTATGCAAATTGTGGAGAAATAAAAAATAGAGGTGTAGAACTGGCAGTGCAAGCTTCTTTGGTTCGTACACGTGATTTCGAATGGATTATAGGTGGTAATATTGCCCGCAATGAATCGGAGGTGAAGTCATTAGGAAACACATCACAATTGATTAATAGCTATAGTGATGGTGCGCAGTTGGTTTCCCGTGTAGGAGAGTCTCCTTATCAGTTCTATGGTTATCAGACGCTTGGGGTATTCTCTACACAGGCTGAAGCAGATGCTGCTAATCTGGTCAATCAAAAAGGACAGGCTTATCAGGCAGGAGACATCCATTTTGTAGATCAGAACGGTGATGGGCGTATCGATAGTAAAGATCGTGTCTCTTTAGGCAGTGCCGCACCGAAGTATTTCGGTGGCTTTTTTACACGAATCAGTTATAAATCTTTTGCATTGTCTGCAGAATTCTCTTATTCAAAGGGGAATCAGGCTTATAATGGTGTGAGACGTAGTTTGGAATCACTTTCTACTTTTGGCAATCAAAGTGCGGCAGTTGTAAACCGCTGGTCGTTGGAAGGACAACAAACTAATATTCCTCGTGCTCAATGGAACGACCCGATGGGTAACAATGATTTTTCGGACCGTTGGATAGAAGATGCTTCTTTCTTGCGCATGAAGAATGTTACACTTAGTTATAGTTTTGACAAGAAATTCCTGAATTTCTTCCGTTCCGGTACATTGTATGTAACAGGTGAGAATCTGTTGACAGCTACAAAATATTTAGGGTTGGATCCTGAATTCTCTTATTCTTATAGTGATGCTATGCAAGGATTTGACTATGCGAAAATGATGCAGCCTAAATCAATTAAATTTGGTGTTAATTTGAACTTTTAAGGATGATGAAAAAGAATATATTGAAATATGTGTTACTAAGTATGACATTCTTCTTGGGCGCATGCAACGATTTCTTCAATGTCGAGACGAAGAATGTATTAGATCATGACGGATACATTACCGAAGAAAGTGAGATGTATTCGGGGTATATAGGTATTATGACCAAAGTACAAGCCATTGGAGACAAAGTGATCTATTTGACAGATACACGTGGTGAATTGCTGGAACCAACAAAGAACGCTCCCAGTGAGTTGTATAGTATCTACAATTATGATACAGACTTGACAGGAAATTCGTATGCCGATCCGGCTGCTTATTACGATGTAATTATAGCATGCAATGACTACTTGTCAAAGTTGTATGATTATAAAACAGAAAATCCGGCAGCTATTAATCTGGATCATTATAAAGCTTTGGTTAGTTGTACACTTCGTGTGAAAGCGTGGATATATCTTACATTAGGTAAGATTTATGGAGAGGCTGTCTGGTTTAATGATCCGATTCGTGAGATGAAAGATTTGAATGACTTTCCTGTGAAGAATTTGGATGAGATAGTGGAAGGCTGTCTTGATTTGTTAACTAAAGGGTTTGATGGAATAGATGGCACGAATACAATGTCATGGAAAGAATGGCTCGATCCTGATACGGAAACAGCAGAAAGTACATATCGTTATTGGGACTATATGACACCGGAATTCTTTGCATTATATGGAGAGTTATGTTTGTGGCATGGTGACTACCAGAAAACAGTGAATGTTATTTTGAATACAATGAATGCAAAGTTTGCCAGTACGGTGAATGATGCAACACAGTATATGCATAATGTGAAGTTGACAGGTACATATAGTAAGATTTGGGATAATACTAATCCTCAACCACAAGAGACTGTTTCTGCTATTATCTATAATTATCAAGGAAACCAGACTAATAGTTTGTTGAAACATTTTGGGACAGAATCACCCAATGAGTATCTGTTGGCTCCGTCACAGGTAGGAATGGATCGTTATACTGATCCGGATTTTAATCCGCTTGGAGGTGCTACTTCGGATAAGCGTTCTACTTATTATTTTGCGAAAGATAAAAGTGGTAATTATGTTATCCAGAAGTATCGTCCGTCAAATAGCACAGCGCGTACCTATGCTTATCAAGATGATGTGCATATTTATATTTATCGTGGCAGTGAGTTGTATTTCATGTTGGCGGAGGCTCTCAATAATTTGGGACGTGTAACGGAAGCATCGGCATTGATTAATCAGGGAGTGAACGGAAGTTTTCCGAATGGTGGAGTGACATGGGATGGTTTTACAGATGACTGGACCGGAGCTAGTACGTTAGGTACTCGTCGTTATCCGGACCTGGGTATTCGTGGGGCATTTAATTTGGGTAATCGTGAGTTTACACGTGGGGATGCTAGAGCCAATGATGAAGCGATTCTTGATGAAATGATGCTTGAATTTCCGGCAGAAGGAAAGATTTATCCTACTATGATTCGTATGGCACGTCGTTACAATGATCCAAGTATCATAGCTGATCGTGTTTGTCCGAAATATGCTGATCCGGAAGCCATTCGTGCTAAGATTAATGCAGAAGTTGGTGGAAAAGCAGGTTATTTCGTTCATTGGAATTTAAAATAAAGATCCTCAAATCATCCTTTGGATTGGATTATTAGGGTGGAGTGACGCGGGTTTTTGAATGAGAATCCGCGTCATTTGTTTCAAAAATAAATACTTTTGTAAATAACAATAATAAAGAATCATGAAAACATTCGCAGTATCTATTGCAGCACTTTTTATTTGGACAGCTTGCGGAGATGGAAATCAGCCGATAATTGACCGCGAGGCATTAGTAGAAAGGAATAGTCCTGTTGTGACGGCATTCGATTCATTAGCTTCACTTTCTGTAGGAAATGGAGAATTTGCTTATACGGTAGACATAACCGGATTACAGACGTTTCCGGACAATTATAAAAAAGGAGTTCCATTGGGAACGCAGAGCCAGTGGGGCTGGCATAGCTTCGCCAATCCGGACCGGCTTACTCCGGAAGAAACCCTGAAAGAATACGATTTTGGCAGGGGAAAGAAAGAACTTTACGCTACTCAATTCAAAGAAGAAGGCAGACAACAGGATGCCGCTAATTGGTTTCGTGTCAATCCGCATCGTCTTCATTTAGGAATTGTCGGTTTTGACGTGGAAGAAGGTACGGATATTGAACAGGTAACTGATGTTCATCAGAAACTTTGCTTGTGGGATGGAAAGATCGAAAGTCGGTTTAAATTAAACGGTGAAGATTATCAAGTGGAGACAGCCTGCCATCCTTCTAATGATATGATTGCTGCAAATATTACCTCTAAGGCGCATACCGGGATTTGTTTTCGCTTTCCGTATCCTACGGGCGCTCATTGTGATGATGCATGTAATTGGGAAGCCGTTGATAAACATACAACGACTATTGTTACTCAAAATGAATCTTCCGCAGTTTTGAAACATACTTTAGATAGCACAGAGTATTTCGTAACTTTGTATTGGGAAGGGAAGGCTACTTTCAATGAGAAAGCAAAACATTATTTTGTCCTGACTCCGATGGACGATCATTTAGCTTTTACATGTGCTTTTACTAGTACAGCTCCTTCAACGCAGCCTGTTACTGTAGCACAAACTCAAGAAGAAGCAAAAAACTATTGGAATTCGTTTTGGAAGGAAGGCGCAGCTGTTGACTTTTCGGCATGTACGGACCCACGGGCCAAAGAACTGGAACGACGTGTGGTACTTAGCCAATATTTGCTTGCAATTCAGAGCGCAGGTACTACTCCTCCGCAAGAGACGGGGCTTACCTATAATTCGTGGTTTGGCAAATTTCATCTTGAAATGATCTGGTGGCACGAAGCTCAATTTGCTCTTTGGAATCGTAGCAACTTACTTGACCGTACATTAGGTTGGTATGAAAAGGTTGAACCGATAGCGCGTCAAATAGCCCAAAGACAAGGGTTTGATGGTGTTCGCTGGATGAAAATGACCGATCCTTCAGGAACGGAAGCCCCTTCCAAAGTAGGAAGTTTTCTGATTTGGCAACAACCTCATCTAATTTATTTGGCAGAATTACTTTATCGTGCTGATCCGACTAAAGAAGTGTTGGAGAAATATAATCGTTTGGTACAGGAGACTGCAGAATTTATGTACTCTTTTGCTACTTATGATGAACTGGAAGGACGTTACGTATTGAAAGGTGCCATTCCTGCACAAGAAACGTTGCGTGCTGCAGAAACAATTAATCCTCCTTTTGAACTTTCTTACTGGCATTTTGCCATGCAGACCGCCCAACAATGGCGTGAACGTATGGGACAGCAACGTAGTCTGGAATGGGATGAAATGATCGACAAACTTTCCCCTTTAGCATCTAATAATGAAGGACTTTATCTGGCTGCTGAAACAGCCATAGATACTTATAAAGATATTCGTTATACTTCCGACCACATGGCAGTATTAGGGGCAGTCGGTATTCTTCCGATGAATAAACTTATCCGGGAAGATTATATGAAAAATACATTGCACTGGATTTGGGATAACTGGAATTGGGGTAAAACCTGGGGATGGGATTATCCGATGACGGCTATGAATGCTGCCCGTTTGGGTGAACCGGAAAAGGCCGTCGGAGCCTTACTGATGGATAAACGCACAAACACATACTTGCCGAATGGTCATAATTATCAGGACGGTCGTTTACGTATTTATTTACCGGGTAATGGCGGCTTGCTGACTGCTATTGCGATGATGTGTGCCGGTTGGGACGGATGTACGGAGACTAATCCGGGATTTCCGAAAGATGGAACTTGGAATGTCCGTTGGGAAGGATTGAAGCCATTACCATAATCAAACACAAAAAAATATGAGTTATTTTCATCTGAATCTTATTTTAAAAGGAAAGCTGACAGTTTGTTGCCTCTTGATGTTGTCGGTGATGCCATTAAATGCTCAAAGAGAGGCAAAGCAGATCGGTGACTTTAAAGAATCCATCTCCTTGAATGAACATCTGCGAGGTACAAAAAGGACGTTGCAATATCGTCCCGATGGTGATGAGTTTGTTTGTGTCAATGGTAAGAATCGGTATACCCGTGCTTTGTACGGTAGTCACAGTCCCTTTCGGGTAGAAACAAGTGACCGACCGGTTTTTGCTTTTTATAATAACGGACGCGGAGGAAATATAAGTTTCAAAGTCATTCTTCGTGACGGAACAGAATTGGCGCTTGACTGCACCGGGCATTGTGAATCCCGTTATTCGGCTGGAAAACGTACCTATTATTTGACAGACCCGTCTTGGGGAAAAGGAGAACTGCGTATTTCTGTATTGGCATTAGCCGATATGGATGGAGCTATTTGGCGTTTTTCTCCTTCGAATATGCCTAAAGGAGCTATACTTCGTTGGCAACATGGGGGAGCTACCGGAAAACGTTTGAGTCGTAATGGAGATATGGGGGTAGACCCGGCTGATTGCTTCGAACTTCCTGCCGAAGCGACTGACCTTGTCACAGGTGAACTTTCTTTGCAGAAAGAAGTATACTTGGTACGTGGGGAGGTTTCCGAAGGCTATAATGTCCGTAAACTTTATCAACAAGCGGAGGCAGCCTCTTTGGCATTGGCTTCTCATTTGAAGATAGAAACGCCGGACCCTTATTTGAACACGTTGGGTGGTGCATTGGTCGCAGCTGCCGATGGAATTTGGGACGGACAGGTTTGGTTGCACGGTGCTATTGGCTGGCGTATGCCGTTAAGTGGGTGGAGAGCCGGATATACTGGTGATGCCTTAGGTTGGCATGACCGGGCACGGACTCATTTTGATGCTTATGCAGCCAGTCAGGTGACTGATGTCCCGAATACAATACCTCATCCGGCACAAGATTCTACAATGAATCTGGCGCGTTCGGAAAAACGTTGGGGAACTCCTCAATATAGTAATGGGTATATTTGCCGGAATCCTGAACGTAACAACCAGATGCACCACTATGACATGAATCTTTGTTACATGGATGAATTGTTATGGCACTTCAACTGGACGGGAGATACTGCGTATGTCCGCAAAATGTGGCCTGTGATTACCCGCCATCTAGCTTGGGAAAAATTAAATTATGATCCGGACAATGATGGTTTATATGATGCATACGCTTGTATTTGGGCAAGTGATGCGCTTTACTACAACAGTGGCGCAGTCACCCATTCGTCGGCTTATAACTACCGTGCCAATAAAATGGCAGCTTTTCTTGCTTCTTTGATAGGCGAAGATCCTTCACCTTATCAGAACGAAGCCGAGCAAATATTGAAAGCGATGAATAAGCGTCTTTGGATGCAGGGCAAAGGTTGTTGGGCGGAATATCAGGATTTTATGGGACATCGCCGGCTTCACGAAAGTCCGGGATTATGGACTATATACCATGCACTCGATAGCGACGTTGCTGATCCTTTTCAAGCTTATCAGGCTACACGGTATGTTGATACGGAAATACCACATATCCCCGTGTATGCCGATGGACTGGAAGAGGGATATGCAACGATTGCCACTACCAATTGGTTACCTTATTCTTGGAGTATCAATAATGTGGCTTTCGCAGAGGTGATGCATACAGCTTTGGCCTATTTCCAAGCAGGACGTCCGGAGGAGGCATATCGATTGATGAAAAGTTCATTTCTGGATGGTATGTACTTAGGTAACAGTCCCGGCAATTTGGGGCAAGTCAGCTTTTATGATGCTGCCCGTGGAGAGTGTTATCGTGACTTTGGAGATCCGATAGGGGTAGCTTCCCGATTACTGGTACAAGGATTGTATGGCATTTTACCCGATGTATTGAACGGGAAGATGGTGATTCGTCCGGGATTTCCCGCAGGATGGTCAAAAGCTTCTATTTCTTTGCCTGACATAACCTATCACTTTGTCAGGGAGAATGATACAGATATTTACCGGATAGAGCAACGTTTTAAGGCACCTTTGGCTTTGACATTACAAGTGAATGTCGGAAGAGAAAGGATTCATTCAGTGAAAGTAAATGGGAAAGAAGTTGACTGGAGCTTTGCGGAAGCTGCTTCCGGTTATCCGGTGGTTGTTATTCCTGCTTCTTCTGCCAAAAAAGCAATTGTCGAAATTGTGTGGGAAGGAAACAGACTGAATCCGGTTCTGCCTGAAATACAGGCGGAGGCTTTAGCGGAGATCCGTATTCCATCCATTTTAGGGGCGGTATTCGGTGAAATATATGATCCGCAGGGAGTGCTGATACAACCGAATGTTAGTGATACATCTATAAGAAGTAAGGTCAATGATCATTTGGGGCATCATACATTCTTTGTTCGCACGAAACAAGGACAGATGGAATGGTGGCAGCCTGTAAACGTACAGATTACAAGATCGGAAAAATCACCGGTCATTCTTCCTTTCTCACAGGTGAATACGTCAGAGTGCCGGGTGATGAATATGGATTCTTTGTTCAATGCGAATGTGACAGATATTTTCCGGAATGAGTATCTGACACCCCGTTCGCCTTATACCACTTTGCAACTTCCTGTTCAGGGCATTGGCGAGTGGTGTCATCCGAAATTAACTGCTGATATTGATGATGCAGGTTTGCGTGCCTTGGTACGTGATGAGATGCTGACTACCAAACTGGGTGTGCCGTTCCGAACATTGGCTCAAGGAAGCAATATTGCTTTTACTTCGTTGTGGGATAATTATCCCGACAGTTTAAGTATTCCGCTTTCCGGTCGGGCTTCTCATGCCTATTTAATGATGGCAGGCAGTACCAACCACATGCAGTGTCGCATTGCTAATGGTATTGTTCGTGTATACTATACAGATGGAACTTCTGATGTATTGGAATTAGTGAATCCGGATAACTGGTGTCCTATTGAGCAGGATTTCTATGTGGATGGTCAGGCATTCACCGTTGTTTCTCCCCGTCCTTATCGCATTCATTTTAAGACGGGTTTGGTTAGCAATGATTTGGGAAAGGACTTAGGCATAAAGGGTGTTTATGGACGTTCCATCGAGGGAGGAGCAGGTGTACTTTTGGACATGCCTCTGAATCCTTCCAAAGAGTTAAGTCATCTGACGTTGGAAACACTTTCAAACGATGTTGTTATCGGTTTGATGGGAGTTACATTGCAATAAAATAAAAATAACATATTAATAAAAGGATAAGAATTATGATGAGAAGAACTATTAATTTACTACTGATGTTGCTTTTTGTGGCAGAGGTAACATCTGCGAATACTGTTGATTTTGATAAAGCATTTAAAGAAAGCGCCCGTATCGAAAAACAGATTAAACGGACCTCTTTTCCGAAACGAACATTTCTTATAACTGATTTTGGAGCAAAAACGGATGATGAGGCTAATCCTTGCCATGAAGCCATTAATCAGGCTATTTTACAGTGCAGTCTGTCAGGAGGTGGCACAGTAATTGTTCCTAAAGGTACTTTTTATACCGGACCTATTACTCTAAAGAGCAATGTGAATTTCCATCTCGAAGAGGGAGCTGTTTTGAAATTCTCTACAGATCAAAGCCTTTATTTTCCTGCAGTTTTAACCCGTTGGGAAGGAATTGATTGCTATAACGCTCACCCCTTGATTTATGCTTATGGTGAAAGCAATATTGCCATAACAGGAAAAGGTATTATTGACGGACAAGGTAGCATGGAAACTTGGTGGCCGATGTGTGGAGCCGTAAAGTATGGTTGGAAAGAAGGTATGGTGGCTCAACGCAATGGAGGTCGTGAACGTCTGTTGATGTATGGTGAAACATCTACTCCTGTTTACAAGCGTCTGATGAAGCCGGAAGATGGCATGCGTCCACAGCTATTGAACTTACATTCCTGCCACACCATCTTGATTGAAGGTGTTACTTTGTTAAATTCTCCTTTTTGGGTGATTCATCCTCTTTTCTGCGAGAGCTTGATTGTTAGCGGAGTGACTGTTTTCAATCGTGGACCTAACGGAGACGGATGTGATCCTGAATCTTGTAAGAATGTGTTGATAGAGAATTGTACATTTGACACGGGTGATGATTGTATTGCCATTAAATCAGGACGTAATGAAGACGGACGTAAATGGAATATTCCCAGTGAGAACATTATCGTACGTGGTTGCATGATGAGGAATGGACATGGAGGAGTAGTGATCGGCAGTGAGATTTCCGGTGGTTACCGTAATTTGTTTGTAGAAGACTGCCGGATGGATAGCCCGAATCTGGATCGTGTCATTCGTATTAAGACGAGCACTTGTCGCGGAGGACTTATAGAAAATGTATTTGTTCGTAATGTAACGGTAGGACAATGTCGTGAAGCAGTGCTGCGCATCAACTTGCAATATGAGAATCGGGAAAAATGTAAGAGAGGTTTTGACCCGATTGTTCGTAATGTGCATTTGAAAAATGTGACTTGTGAGAAGAGTAAATTAGGTGTGCTTATTATCGGATTGGAGGATGATAAACATGTATATAACATCAGTGTAGAGGATTCTCATTTTAATAATGTAGCCAAAGGAGCAAATGATATTAAAGGGGCGAAAGATGTAACTTTCAAGAACCTTTATATCAATGGTGAATTGGTGAAATAGGATATAGTTGTAATAGATAAAATAACTATGGATGAAGAAGAGTGGAAGACTGCCTATGATGTACAAATCTATGTTACATCTTTATCCGCAATAAGCGATTGCAATTGGAATAAATTAGAACTCTGGGTAAATTTTCATCAAGATGGTTTTATCTATAAGTTGAGACATTATTACCCTGTACTTTCAGAAGATGATATACATGTCATTCTTTTGTTACGTATTGATTTTAGTAATGCGCAGATTTCAGAGTTATTCCATATTCTAGGAAGTTCTTTTCGAATACGCCGTAGTAGATTGAAAAAGAAAATGAATGTTTCTTGTAAATCTATTACCGATTTTATTAAATCGTTGCGTTTGGAATGATCTTTTTTGTAAAAACCATATACAAATGCGTATACATTAACTATGTATACGCATTTGTATATGGTTGATTTTTGTATCTAAACTTAAAATATCGTTTTTTTACACAAGCTGTCATTGTGTAAGCCTTTATACTTACATACTTTTTTATTATTAGCAGCTAGATAACTAATTTTTATTGTTAACTTATAACTATTTCTTATGAAACATTCAACACAACTAATTCGAAGCTTGCTAGGGCTTACTGTTCTTCTGGCTTCTTGTCAAGTGGACGACTCACCTGGTATCTTATCTGACAGTGAAGCTCAATTATTCGTATCAGAGGCGTGTAATTATTATGAGCAAACTATCTCTGAAGCTGCAGAAAAAAGTAAATTAGTGCAAAACAAAAATATGTCACCCGGGGAAGTTACTCCTTGCTGGCATAAAGCTCACATTAAGCAGGATGCAAATTATGAGTATGTATATGTACCTATTATTGCCGGAAACAACTACATACGCCGAGTTAAAATAGGCAAACAGGGAGAGAAGAAGAACTACAGAATTCCGATTTCGCAAACACTGTGTGTACGGAGAGATAAAACGGGTAATTATGATGCAGCTTATGTGACGATAATGCCGTCCCTGAATTATTATCGTGCCAACAAAAGTACTTTCACTGAAAAGGTTATCCATGATAAAAGTCTATATGGCAATTTGTCCGGATATGTAGTGTATAACAACATAGTGAGCAGTAAGATGATAGTGGCAGACAGAGTAAAGTCTGGAAAGTGCTTATGGTCATATTCACCCGCTACATTCAAAGATAAAGCATTATCCCGGAAAATCAAAAAAGAGATCTTTCAAAATATTAATAATATTGGGATGAGCCTCACCCGAAATACGATAGACGGAGGATGGCTTGAAGAAGTTGACATAACACCGGATGGTGAAGATGATGATGATGATGACGAGGATTATTTTTGTGGCTTTTGTGCACAGTATGTACCTTATGGTCATATTTGTTCAGAGGATGAAGAGGTAGAGGAGATTCCTTCTGGTGGTGGAGTCTGGGGAGGAGGAGGCGGTTCGCCTGGTGGTGGATCATCAGGGGGAAGTTCTTCCGATCGTCCTTCTTTCATAAGTCTTCCTCCTTTTAGTACAATTACAGAGAAATTCAAAATCGTTGCTAAAATGGAGCCTATTGATGTAGCAAAATTAATAGGTGGAAAGGTACTTGTTAATTATCAAGGTAATCCAGCCTTTGTGAACGGATGCACAGTTAGATTAAGCTATGCATTAAATATGTGTGGAGGAAGCCATAAAATTCCATTTTCGTACGAAAAAACAATATCAGGAGATGCAGATCGTAATAGTCAGAATGAATGGTATTATTATAAAGTTGCCGATATAATTCCTTATCTTGATGGAAAATATGGTACACACCAGACTGTCACCTTGGAGGATATTAAAGGAAAAACTGGAATTATTGGACAAACAGATTGTGGTTGGGGTGCTGGAGGACATGTAGATATTTGGGATGGAACAAATACCATATCATCAGATCATCCGTACTATGAGTGTAAAAATCTATATTTTTGGAATCTTAAATAAAAGAAAGACATGAAAATAAATATTATAATAACAATACTTTTAGTGTTCATCTCAATGAACATGTATGCCCAAGATAACAAACTGTATATTTATTATTATCCTAATTTCGAGGCTGTTGATGCAACCCTTGGCTATGTAGATTCGAGTGGGAAAGTTATTATTCCTGCAGGGAAATACCCCTATCTTTTTACTGATGTATTTGATAAAATAGCATTTGTTCTTCTTAAGGATAAGAAAGGTGTATATGCAATTGACAGAAGTGAAAAAGTCCTATTTCAAGTTTGTAGTTTTGAACTCGGTCCGGATATAATATCGAATGGCTTATTTCGAATTATAGAGAATGGAAAAATAGGCTTTGCAAATATGAATGGGAAAATAGTTATTAAGCCCAATTGGGGGTTTATATTCCCTTTTCAAGAAAATGGTCTTGCTATATTTTGTGAAAAAGGAAATTGGATATGGATAGATAAAGAACATAGAAAATTTTCTGGTGGAAAATGGGGAGCAATGGATACAAAAGGAAATATCGTAATCCCAGCTATGTATGATGACGGAAAAGAAAATTATTTAAAAAAAGACGGAAAATGGTATAAGGTGAAGAGCTCTGGAGATTTAGAACCGGAATAGAAAAGTCATTAAATAAAGAAATTGTGCGGGGTGGGTGTTAGAGGATATGTAGATATCTGGCATAGAACAAATATATACGTATCCTCCTCCCCTGTCATCTACTTATAAAACTGTATTTTAGTGCTTAAATTAATAGAGGCATACTCCCCTAAATATACCAGTGAAAAGATATGAACTTTAAAATGCTAAATACAAGAATGAATTTCATGCTTTATTTTTTGCAGATATGCTTATGGGGGATACTGTTGCTACCTATCAATTTTATATATAAAACAATCTTATCAGACTATATCTTAATCTCCATAGAAACTATTATATCCGCTTGCTTGGCAATTGTCTCATTGGGATTAGCTATAAGGAACAAAAGGTTTCCCGAAATCTCAATGGTGGACATCATTATTGCCTGTTATGCCGGATATATACTTTTCAACAGCTTCTTCATACGCCCATTACCTGTTACAAATCTTTTTCTACTTAAGTTTCTGTCTGTTTGCCTTATTTATATATCAATCCGAATGATGACGGATAAACAGCAGAGAACGGGAAGTTTATCCATCGCAATAATTGGAACGTTGGAAGCAGTATTGGTCATTTTGCAAAACTACGGATGGGTGGAAAGCGAGCATCTGTTGTTTAATTGTACCGGTTCTTTTTTCAATCCTAGTCTTGCCGGAGGATTTCTCGCTTGTTCATTCTGCATTTCCGTTTATCTTCTTATAATAACACGTATTTGTTTCAAAAAAATATGCTTATTCATAAGCGGTGTTTTACAGATAAACGCTCTTGTACTGACTCATTCACGAGCCGGATGGATAGCTGCCATCATAGGATTATGTTATCTTTTATGGCATACGGATAGCATTGTCATTCAACGAAGTAAAGCATTTATTAAAAAGAGTCTTATTGTCCAATGTATAATAATAGGTATTGCCATAATCGCAGCAATATCTGCTTATCAATATAAGAAAGCATCGGCAGATGGACGTTTGTTCATTTGGGGTATCTGTTTGGACATGAGTAAAGACAAACTAATAACCGGGCATGGGACAGGAATGTTCAGAGAGAAATTCCCCAACTATCAGGCTGCCTTCTTTATGCAAAATCCGGACTCTGACAATGTAGACTATGCTGGCAACCCTTTATATCCTTTCAACGAATATTTGTCGGTACTTGTCACGCAAGGACTAATAGGAGTAGCTTTTCTAATCTTGATTGTAAATTCTTTGTCCTTTCATTCTTCTTCCAAAGGTGTCCGACAACAAAGGGCTTTTCTTCTAACCTGGGGAATTTTTGCCTGTTTTTCATATCCTATGGCGCACTATCGTTTAATGATTCTGCTACCTTTTCTAATAGCACTACTTCCGATAAAGAGTAGGATATTAAGAAACCACCTCGGATTGTGGACAAAAATTATTATTTTAGGAGTAATCATATCAGGAATATATGTAGGAATAAGTGGAATACTTACTTATTCCAAACTTGAAAAAGCCTATAATAAACATGAACGTATTTCACAGGAACTTTATAATGATATAAAATATGATCTTACTTTATTGAATCATTATTATAATTCCATAGCGAATAAATTACCTGCTTGCGAGGAATTCTATTTATTAAAAGAATATGTAGAATTATATCCTTCATCTTACGGATTGTGTGAGCTGGGAAGAAGGTATAAAAGCCGAAAACTTTTTAGTCGTGCCAAAGAGTGTTTCATTTTCGCATACCATATCAACCCTTCGTTAATTGTTCCCCAATATGAACTGTTTCTATTATATCGGGAAGAAAAAAACATGAATCAAATGGTTGCTATTGGAGAACGAATACTACACCAGCCTGTCAAACAAGAGAACACAATATCCATTAAGATCAAAACAGAAGTAAGAAAAATACTTAGGGATCATTTAACTAAAAACATGGTAACAAAGTAATGAAGAAATTAATTTTATTTTTAGTATTGGGAGTATTACTGTCTTGTCAGAGTACAGATAATAGAAGATTGGAAAAGACGCTCGATTTGGCGCAATCTAATCGTGGAGAACTGGAAAAAGTAATCCAATATTATAGCCAGAATGAGGCTGACAGTTTGAAATTAAAAGCTGCTCGATTCTTGATTATGAATATGCCCGGACATTATTCTTTTATTGGCAGAAACTATGAAAATTATTGTAAAGCATCGGAGAAAATTATTTTCTCCAAAACCTCAATGAACAAGAAGGTTGACAAGCTAAACAAACTGATACGCCAATATCCGGCGGAATGTTTTGAAAGGGTAGAGGATTGTTCCATTATCACGGCAGATTATTTGATACAGAACATAAACATAGCATTTGAAGATTGGCAACGAGGAAACTGGGCTAAAGGAATTACTTTTAATGAGTTCTGCGAATATCTATTACCATATAAATGTACAGAGACACAAGCTTTTGATAATTGGCGAACCGTCTTGCGTCCCATAGCCAATGATACATTGCAAGACTTCGAACACAACGATCTTTGGAACAAAACCTCTTATTGGGCTGCCGAAGCCATTAATATGAAATTGCATGATACGGTAATTATACATGTGAGAAAAAATATGAACGGGCATTATTTATACAAAGTGCCATTCTGGTGTAATATACCTTCTAATTCATGCGAAACGAGGACTACAACTGCGTTGGCTATTTTAAGAAGTAAAGGTTTTCCTGTTTCCTATGATTTTATTCTACAATGGGCGACAAATAACAATGCTCATTCATGGTTAAGTGTACTGACAGACCATAACCGAAGAATTCCATGTGAGGGAGGGCATGAGCCTTTCTTGGCAAGTGTCCGCCCCGGAGAATGTAAGGGAAAAGTATATAGAAGAACTTACTCTGCCAATCCTGATCTGGTTTTAATGAACCAACATTCTTCAGATATTCCACCGGTATTTCAAGACTTGTTTATGAAAGATGTGACCGATGAATATGCTGCGACAGAATCTCCCGTATTTCCCGTTTTATCAGAGAAAAAGGAGTCAAAGGAAAAATACGCTTATCTAACGATTTTTAATGGTGTAGATTGGACTCCTATTGGCTTTAGCCGGATAAATAGTCGGAAAAAAGTGACTTTCGAAAAGGTTGAAAAAGGAGCGGTATATATGCCGGCATACTATATAGACGGTAAAATTAAACCGTTTAATTATCCGGCATTGTTAAATGAAAGAGGGAGATTAGAGTTTCTTATACCGGGCAAGGAGAATATACAAAGTATCTTCGTTAAACGAAAATATCCTTTAATTCGCAAAGCTTTTATTGCGGCACAACGTTTAAAAGGAGGTATGTTTCAGGCGGCTAATAAAGAAGACTTCAGTGATGCGAAAACATTGCATACGTTTGACGAATATAGTGTTTCTGGAAATATACTTATTTCTGATACTACCCGGTACCGATATTGGCGCTATTTTAGTCCTCGACCCTTTCGCTGTAACATAGCTGAACTTATATTCTATACAGTAGGAAACAAAAAACTGACAGGTGAAATAATCGGTTCTGAAGAACGGAGTAGCAATCCAAATTATCTCCGGAAGGCTGCTTTCGATCTGAATCCATTATCATATTTTGCATCTAAAACGGTAAGAAACGGATGGGTTGGGTTGGATTTGGGGGAACCTAAGCAAGTAGAAAGAATTGGTTATATGATTCGCAATGATGGTAATAATATATGTGTTGGCGATACATATGAGTTGTTTTATTGGGATATAGATGGTTGGCATTCAATAGAGAAACAAATAGCAGATGATTTTGAACTGACATTTCACAATGTTCCGCAAAATGCTTTGCTGTTATTAAAGAATCGAAGTAGAGGAAAAGACGAACGAATCTTCTTATATCGAGATTCTAAGCAAATATGGTATTAATAGATTATGAAAAGTTTCGTTTCTTTCCATGAGTGCTCCGAATGATATGTAAAAGCCTTGCATTCGTATGGAGTAGTGAAATTAGCCGTATTGCCTTCCAGGACAAATCTATATATGTATACGCATTTGTATACGGTTGAAGTTTGCATTCTAATTTATAAATGTCGTCCTTTGTTACAACAAGAGTGATAAACTTTTATTTGCACTAATATTATGTAAAAATGAGCTCTTTATCTTATGTGATATGGACGAAACTGGAAAATGAGCTAAACGATTATTTACTAATATGAAGAAACGATTTAAGATTGTATTAAAGCCTATACTGAAATGATAAAGGCGAGAATAGAAGAATGTGAGCGAAGGAAGGGTAAGTATCCTATTTAGCATATCATTAAATGTTGAAATAATTATATCTATATTCTAATTTGTAATTGATATGAAAACAAAAAGGCAGGTCTTTATATTACTTGTTGTAGTGTTAGCGGGAATTCTCACTCTTTCTGCTCAAAACAGGAAGGAGCAAAGAGCGGAAGTCGTCAGAAATATTATCAGTTCAAAGAATTATAAGATATATGTGGACACTTACATCCCTCCATATAGAGATCCTAAACAATTGAATTACTTGGATTCGATAGAAATTAAAAATGATTCGGTATTTTCCGACCTCCTTTATCTCGAGGAATCTGATATTCCTTATAGCGATAGGGGAAATCAACTTATCTTTCAGGCTCCTATCAAAAAATATGTTATGGATATAGATGAAAAAGGGAATGCTCGTATCTGTTTTTCAACACGTACGACAGCAGACTATTTCAATTTTAAAATTGAGGTATATTCTAATGGAAGTGCGAACATCAATGTCACTATGCAACACAATCAAAGTGTAAATTATATGGGAGAATTGGATATGCGAAGAGAATGATCGAAATATACCCGCAATACCTGTAGACACTTCTCCGTGAAAAGTATCAGAATTGGAAGAATTATGCTGTGATACTGGAAAATGGAATAGAAGAGTGGGAGCGAGGCAAGGGAAAGTGTACTATTTTAGCGTATCATTAAAAATTGAAAAAGTATCTATATTCTAATTTGTAATTATTATGAAAACAAATAAACAAATTCTTATATTGTTTTTGATAATGTTGATAGGGGCTCCTATCCTTTCAGCTCAAAGCAAGAAAGAATATAATCCGGAAGTTATCGAAAAGATCGTTGCATCAGGAGACTATAAGATAAACGTAGGCACTTATATGCCTCCATCTGGGGAATACATAGAATTAGATTACCCCGAGAATTCGATAGAAATTAAAAATGATTCAGTCTTTTCCGATCTTTTTTTGTTGAGGAATCTGATATACCTTATAGCGGCAGAGGAAATGAACTTCGCTTTCAGGTACCCCTCAAAAAATATACCATGGATATAGATAGGAAAGGGAATACACATATTAATTTTTCAGTACGGACAAAGGTTGATAAATTCAACTTTAAGGTTGTTGTGTATCTTGATGGAAGGGCGATTGTCAATGTTTTTATGCAACACCATCAAAATCACTTCCGGTCTTATGACTCATTCTCCCGGAATGCTGGGATTCGGAGCTAGTTACAGTATCAACAACTGGAATATTGATTTATATATGCGAACACCGTACAAGGCAGTCTCTAAAGGACACCTTCAACAAATTGGCTATGAAAGAAGAAGTGAAAGCCGAACACCTCGCGTCAGCGATCATGTGATTAGCTTATCAGTAAATTATCGTTTCACTTTTGGAAAGAAAAAACATAAATTCGACAACTCGGTTATAGAAGATACGAATCAGTCAACTATATCAAGAGATTAAAACAAATATATTATTGAACGGGAAAACTAATTGGTAAGGAGCATTCTTTAAAAAAACTAAATCAAAATAGCTCTTCTTAATATGAAGTTTGGGTGTAGTTGCTCTTTTGAAATTTAGTTGGGAAGCTCATAATGGTGCACAAAGTAATTAAATAGTGATTAACGGATTAGTAATTAATCGGTGTGGTTTTTAATTATTACAGAATAGAATGGATTTTCTCATCGGATATTTATTTTCAATCTTTCTATGTTTTCTTTCACCTTTTCTCTGTCTCTTCGATGAATAAGGAGTTTGCGGGTGAAGGGTAACAACTTCACCACCTCTTCACCTGTGGCGATTAGTTTCAAAAATAGTTTCACTGCTTGAAACGATTCGTTTCTCGGTGTGAAACACTTCGTTTCAAAGCATGAAACACTTTGTTTCTCGGCGTGAAACTTTTAGTTTCAAATAGGGTTGAAACTAATTACGAAATAGCTTTACTAATCTTGTTCAATGGTTAAATCAGGAAGCAGCTATTTGATTTGATTCACGATGAAGAGAAGGTGAAAGACCGACTATTCACCTGCAAACTCCTTATTCATCGAAGAAACAGAGGAAAGTGAAGGAGATGGAAGAATTGACCATGTTATAGAGAAAAGCATTGAATTGTTCATAACCGTACCGATTATGAACCAATGCAAATCATTGGTCAGTATATGGAAAAAATGACATAAATATGGATAATAATCCTTGTTTCGAAATAGCCTGCTAAGTTTTTTGTATTCATTATTCCTTTTGGCTAGTTTTGCTTGTGTAAATCTTAAAAAGTCATGAAACACATAACTAAAATAAAAGCAATTTTCGCTATTTTACTATTATATATTATAATAGTTCCACCATTATACGCCCAATCTATAAGTGTCCGTTCATTACCTGGCTATGTAAAAGCGATAAATCAATTCAATCAACTGAACCCTCAAGAAAAGGTGTATCTTCATTTTGACAATACTGGATATTATTTGGGTGATACTATCTGGTTTAAGGCTTATGCGGTATTTGCAGAGCAACTTCGTCCCACCACTTTAAGCAAAGTGTTACATGTAGAGCTGTTGACTCCACAAGGAATAATAGTGGATGACCGCCAATTAAAGCTTGAAAATGGCGAATGTCATGGTGAATTTGCCTTGAGTTCCCGTTATCATAGTGGGTTCTATGAAGTTCGTGCTTACACTCGAAGTATGTTGAATTTTGGTGACGATTGTATTTTTTCTCGTGTATTTCCTGTTTATGATTCTCCAGAAATAGAAGGGTATTATACTGATCGGAAGATGGATAGTGGTTTTGGCTTGAAAGACGAACGTAAAAAAAACACAAAAGCTAAGAAAGTCAACCTTTCCTTTTATCCTGAAGGAGGAAATGCTGTGGTTGGGTTACGTTCGAGAATCGGTTTCAAAGCTACAGGAGAGAATGGAGAAGATTTGAATATAACAGGTGCGGTATATGATTCTTCCGGTGAACTGGTTTCATATTTCTCCACTTATCACCAAGGCATGGGATTTTTTGAAATGATTCCTGATAAGATTACATATAAAATTGTAGCCGATTATGATGGAAAGAAATATGACTTTTCTTTTTCAAACATTATTTCTTCAGGATATGTGATGCGTGTGACAGATTTGGATGCAGAGACTTATCAGGTACATCTGCAAAAATCTCCGGACTTGCCGGCTGATACTTTAGCCGTTTCTGTATCATGTCGTGGTACAGTTTATTCAGCAGAAGCTTTAATTTTGGGTGATAAACCTTATATTTATCAATTGAATAAAGGAAAACTTCCTGCCGGTTGCCTTCAATTTACTCTTTATAATCAGGATGGCAAAATTTTGGCAGACCGTTTGGCTTTTAATCGTGCTCCGTTAGAATATTGCCGTGTTACGGTGGAGGCGGATAAACCTTTCTATAAACCTTTAGAAAAGGTGAGACTATCACTTGCTGTGAAAGATTTGTCCGGTAATCCTGTATCAGGCAGTTTTTCATTGTCTGTGCGTGATGCTGGCACAGAAATTCATACTGGTTATCATGAGAATATCCTGACAGACTTGTTGCTCTCTTCTGAAATACGAGGTTACATCGCTCATCCGATGCAATATTTCGGGACGGACGACCGTAGTAATCGTATGAAGTTGGACTTATTGATGATGGTACAGGGGTGGCGCCGTTACAATTGGCAGGTGATGGCGGGGGTATCTCCTTTTCATGTGGCACATTATGCTGAAGAGGGTTTACCAGTGAGTGGTGTAGTGAAATCTTTACTCAAGAATAAGGTGGAAGCGAATGTGGATGTTGTGTTTTGGATTGTTAAGGATAGTGCTTCTTTCCATGGTCATTGCAAAACTGACAAAAAAGGGCGTTTCCATTTCCTGTTGCCGGATCATGCGGCAGTAGACGGTGAATGGCAGCTGGCTCTTTCTGTGACTTCGAAAGGCAAACCGAAACATTGCAGGATTATGCTCGACCGCCTTTTTAGTCCGGAAGCCCGCAGTTATTCTATTTCGGACTTTCAGGTGAAGGATACGGTTATTGTTTTTGCAGATACTTCAGATAGTCTGGCCAATAGTAATGTTTTAGGTATGATACAGAATCTTCCTCAAGTGGTGATAAAGAAAAAACAGATAAAGAATGAGATATTTCCGGATCTGGTTTGTAATGTGGAAAAGGATATTAGTAGGCTGATGGATCAAGGGAAGGATTATCCAGGAACATTGGGGGAATATATGGAAAGAAATATTTCTGCGGTAAACATGGTAGATACTGCGTATACGTATGCTAATAGTGCTATTTGTTATATTTTAGATGGTGGAGGTTCTGTTAATCCGCGAAAGGGCATCGGTGCTTCCGATCATCCGATAGAGAATATAAAAACAATAGAAGTGTATGATGGAAATCTTCAGGCTTGGATAGTGAGAAACATAGATAGTAATTATGGCTATTATCCTCCGAGTGATCCGACATCAGATTTTTATAGTATGAGACATTTACATGATGCTGTTTTTCAGGCTAACCAAAGGCTGGTATTATTCATCGTCCGTTTATATAACGATGTGTTGCATGACAAGTATAAGAAGGGAATGCGTTATACTTTTTTCAAAGCCTTTTCTCCTGTAAGAGAATTCTATCAGGTAAATCATAGTAATAGTGTTCCGGGAGATATCGATTTTCGTCGAACTTTGTATTGGAATCCTGATGTGAGGACTGATAATAATGGAAAAGTGAACGTTAGTTTTTATAATAATGCTACTTGTCGACAAATGACGATCAATGCAGAGGGGATAAATCGTGGGAAGTGTATTATTAAAGAATAAATTTATATGGAGATTTTACTTTTTCATAGTGTTACATTCTATGTTGCAGTGCAAAAGATGTATCTTTGTAACCAGCAATCAAAATAACCCCAACCACTATATGAAATATAAATTATTATGCCTCTTCGTTTTGTTAAGTTTTTCTTTATCGGATTTGTATGCTGATATTGAACTTAGTTCCAAACAAATGAGAACCAGTGATGGGCTACCTAGTAATTCTGTACGATGCATGTTTCAGGACAGTAAAGGATTCTTATGGTTGGGTACTTTAGACGGATTGACCCGTTATGATGGAAATACTTTTCTTACTTATCAGTTGGAAAGCGGGAAACACGATCGGATTTCTTTAGCAGATAACAGAATAAAACATGTGGCAGAGGATAAGAATGGTTTTTTGTGGATAAAGACTGTGCCGGAATTATTCAGCTGTTATGATCTACAGAAAGCTTGTTTTGTAGATTTTACCGGTACCGGAAGTGATGGAGAGAACTATTCAGAAATATTTATGTCCTCTAATGGAGATGTGTGGCTTTGGCATAGAAGGAATGGTGTGCGTCAAATTGTTTGTGAGGATGATCGGACTATGACCTCTGTGAAGTTTAGAACGAAATTTGGAAACCTGCCCGATGACCGGATTAAATTTATAAATGAAGATTCTAGTGGCAGGATCTGGATTGGTACCATGCAGGGACTTGCGTTTGTTTATAAAGGGAAAGTTGAATTTATCGATAGGAAATTGAATTTTTCTTCTTCTTTCCCTCATGGAGAGGATATGTATTTTCTGACAAAGAGTGGAGATGTGTATCGCTGTGTAAATGGATCGAAAAAAATAGACTGTTTAGCGTCGCTGTCTGCTATTGCCGGTAATACATCTGTCAGTACACATTCATTGATAAAAGATAAATGGGTTATATTTACTTCCAGCGAAGGAGTATATGAATTTGATTTTCAGAATTTTCAAATAACTCCTTGCCGGGAATTGAAAATAAATAATGGAAAAGTGATTCATGACAATTATGGAGATTGTTGGGCTTACAATAACACTGGACGAATTTATTATATAAACTCGAAGAGCGGAGAAATAAAGAATTTTCAACTGATCCCTGAAGAGAAGATGAAATATATAGATTATGAACGCTATCATGTGGTGCGTGATGACCGGGGGATTGTGTGGATTTCAACTTATGGAAACGGACTTTTCACCTACGATATTCAGGAGGACCGGTTGGAACACTTTGTTTCCGAAGGGAAGAATGCAGGACCTATAGGGTCAGATTTCTTGTTATGTTTGATGAAAGACAGGACAGGAGGAATATGGGTAAGCTCCGAATATTCCGGTTTGTCTCATATTTCCATTTCAAATAAAGGCATTACACATGTCTATCCAGAATCACCGGATGTTTTTGACCGTTCGAATACAATCCGGTTACTGACTAAAATGTCGAATGGAGATATATGGGTAGGAACGCGAAGAGGTGGATTGTATAATTATGATTCTCATCTGAAAACTAAGATAGATAATCATTATTTGCCCTATAATATTTATGCGATTTCAGAAGATAGTCGGGAGAATATATGGATAGGAACCCGGGGAGACGGACTAAAAATAGGAGATACGTGGTATAAAACGGATCCGTCTAATCCTTTTGCCTTATCTCATTCTAATATTTATTCCATTCTTCGCGATAAGAAAGATCGTATGTGGGTGGGAACATTTGGAGGAGGACTGGATCTGGCAGAATCAATGGAAAAAGGACAATACAAGTTCCGTCGTTTCTTTCAAGGAAAGAAGTATGGCTTACGGATAGTCAGAGTAATGGCAGAAGATGAGAAAGGGATGATATGGATGGGCACAAGTGAAGGTATCTGCATTTTCCACCCTGACTCATTGATCGCTAATGAAGATAACTATCATTTGTTCAGCTACACCGATGGCAATTTTTGCAGCAATGAGATTCGTTGCCTGTTTCGTGATAGCAAAGGGCGCATGTGGGTAGGAACTTCGGGTGCCGGGCTGAATCTATGCGAACTGTCAGACGACTGTCAGTCTTTGAAATATACACATTATGGAATAGCGGAAGGACTGGTTAATAATATGGTGCAATCTATTTTGGAAGATCATTCGGGACAATTATGGATTGCTACGGAATATGGAATTTCAAGGTTCAATCCCAACAGCCATTCTTTCGAGAATTATTTCTTCTCATCTTATACATTAGGAAATGTGTATAGCGAGAACAGTGCGTGTATGGGGGCAGACGGTAAACTGATTTTTGGAACAAACTACGGATTGACGATTATTGACCCGAAGAAGATTCCAACAGAGAGATTGCTTTCTCCTATTGTTATCACAGGATTGTCCGTTAATGGAATTCAGGTGAAGCCTAATATGCCGGGTTCTCCTTTGCAAGAATCTTTAGCCTATTCGGATAAGATTACATTGAAATATTTCCAGAATTCTTTTATGCTTGATTTTTCTACTCTCGATTATTCGGATAATGGTCAAATCAAGTATATGTATTGGCTGGAAAACTATGACAAGGGATGGAATGTTCCGTCTTCGTTAAGTTTTGCCACTTATAAATATCTGGAGCCGGGCAGTTACATTTTCCATGTGAAATATTGTGATGGTGCCGGTATTTGGAATGATACCGAAACAACTTTGAAGATTGTTATCGTGCCTCCGTTTTGGAAAACAAATTGGGCTATGCTTGGATATTTCATCCTGATGTTAATAGCTTTGTACTTTACATATCGTATCATTTTTAATTTCAATAGGTTGCGCAACCGCATCAATGTTGAAAAACAACTGACAGAGTATAAACTGGTATTTTTCACAAATATCTCTCATGAATTCCGTACTCCGCTTACATTGATCCAAGGAGCATTGGAGAAAATGTACCGGATGGATGATATTCCACAAGCCTTATTGCATCCGTTGAAAGTCATGGATAAAAGTACACAACGTATGTTGAGGCTGATTAATCAGTTGCTGGAGTTCAGAAAAATGCAGAACAACAAGTTGGCTCTTTCTCTGCAGGAAACTGATGTAGTTGCTTTCCTGTACGAAATATATTTAAGTTTCAGTGACGTAGCAGAACAGAAGAATATGGATTTCCGCTTTTTGCCGTCTGTGCCATCCTATAAAATGTTTATTGATAAAGGTAATTTGGATAAGGTGGTGTATAACTTACTTTCAAATGCTTTTAAGTATACTCCTTCGGGTGGGACAATTCTGTTTTCTGTGAATGTGGATGAGGTGAAGAAGTGTTTATACATTCAGGTAGCGGATACCGGAGTAGGTATTCCTAAAGAAAAGCAGGGAGAATTGTTTAAACGTTTCATGCAAAGTAGTTTCTCCGGAGATAGCATTGGAGTAGGGTTGCATTTGAGCCATGAATTGGTGCAGGTGCATAAGGGAACGATTGAATATAAAGATAATGAAGGGGGAGGTTCCGTATTTACGGTATGTATTCCGACTGATAAAACTGTTTATTCGGAAAAAGACTTCCTGGTTCCCGGCAATCTCCTGTTGGAAGAAGCGAATATGCAGACTCACCATTTGCAGGAGCTTTCAGAGGAATGTCAGGAACATGAAAAGACAGTCACCACATCAAGAAAACATAAAATATTAGTCATCGAAGACGATAATGATATTCGTGGGTTCCTGCAGGAGGAGCTTAGTGCTTATTTTGAAGTAGAAGTGGCTGCGGATGGAATATCCGGATTTGAAAAGGCATGCAACTATGACGCAGACTTGATTATCTGCGATGTATTGATGCCTGGGATGACCGGTTTCGAAGTGACAAAGAAACTGAAAACTGAATTTGCGACAAGTCATATTCCTATTATTCTGCTGACTGCCTTGACTTCACCGGATAAGCACCTGGAAGGACTTGAAGCGGGAGCGGATGTTTATGTTGCAAAGCCATTTAGTTTTAAGCTTTTGCTTGCGCAGGTGTTCCGGCTGATAGAGCAATGCGAAAAGTTACGGAAGAAGTTTTCCAGTGAACCGGGGGTAGTGCGTCCTGCTTTATGTAACACGGACCGGGATAAGGAGTTTGCAGATCAGTTGGTGGCTGTGGTGGAAAAGATTTATTCTCAATACAACATTTCTATTGATGAATTTGCGCAGATGATGGGGATGGGACGAACTGTGTTTTATAAGAAATTACGCGGAGTGACAGGATACTCACCGAATGAGTATTTGCGTGTCGTACGAATGAAGAAGGCTGCCGAACTGTTTTTGACCGAAAGGGATCTGACTGTTGCGGAAGTTTCTTATAAAGTGGGTATTAACGATCCTCTTTATTTCAGTAAATGTTTTAAAGCGCAGTTTGGAGTATCTCCTTCGGCTTACCAGAAAGGGGAGAGAAGTAAAACGTAGTATATACTTACCTTGAATCCGGTTTGTGAAGGATAGACCGGATTCAAGATAAGTATGTTTATCAGTTACATATTGAGGTCTAATTTATAGATTTCACTTCCGGCAAGAAGGAAACATCCTGTTCCGAAATCCTCAAAATCAGGAACTTTGTCGTATGTGACAGGTTGACTGTCTTTCGGTTCTTTGCCGGTTCCCTGTACATAACCAAGAAAACCATTCGGGTGAACTGCATCCTTCACCATAGCATTCCATGCTTTTATGATTACAGGCAGATAGGTCTTTTTATCCAATAGACCGTTGCGTACGCCCCAAGCCATACCATATACGAAAAGAGCTGTGCCGGAAGTCTCTTTGCCTCCGAAGTTTGACGGATCGTGGAGGCTGACATTCCAAAAGCCATCTTCACGCTGGCATTGTTTCAGTGCTTTGCTCATAGCCATAAAATCATTGATGTAATCTTGGCGATGTTTTTCATCAGATGGAATTTCGTTCATTACCCGCACCAAAGCTGCGTATACCCATCCGTTACCACGGCTCCAATAACAGTTTTCGCCATTAGGCTCTTTGTATGGAGGATCGAAATTATGGTCTCTCCACCACAAACCTTCTTTGACATTGAACATTCCGTTCTCTCCGTGTTTATTACGGGTATATTCGTACATATCCCACATTTTGTCGAAGTACTTCTGTTCGCCTGTAAGTTTCCCCATTTTGGCAAATATAGGCATCCCCATCTGGATAGCATCTATCCACCACCAGTCGTTTATTTGTGGAGTATTGACCAGCATATCCATATTGGCTTTCGTTTTCCGTATTTTTTCAGGATCGGGGCAAATGTTGTATAAATCGAGATAGATTTGGCTGGCGCAGTAATTATCTGCATTACGGGTGGTTGTCCCACGGTGGAAGCCCCATTGGTGGTAATCCGCCCATTCTTTGGCATAGAGATAATATTCGTCTGCGGGATAGATGGAGTAGAGTGCCATTAAGCCTTCGTAATATACGCTTCGTGTCCAGATATTACTGGGGCGAACTACTTTTTTCACAAAGGAAGGAGTGCGATAGTCGGCATATTTCTTCATGAAATAGTCGTTCACATGAAGAGTTACTTTCAGAATTTCTTTTTTATCGGGAACTGTCTGTGCTTTTATGTTCCCGTAACTCAATATTACTCCTGCAAAAAATAGTATAAGATGCTTTTTCATTTTATAATAAATTAGATTACTATTGTTCTTAGATTTAGGCACACAAAGGTGAGCCTTTCTTTACCTGTTGCAAAGAAAATGCATTGTAAGGAAAGTGATATTGAAATTTGTACGGAAAATATGTAATATTAGACTTTATTCTTTATTCATATTAGTCATGGATAAGAACCAAGTATGAATAATTAGCAAGAGCGATTTTTTTGTAAGTCATATTGTTGTATTGATATTTATTGTATATTTGTAGAAGAGTAAGGGGAGACGAATATGAAAAGTCATACAAATAAAATATTAGAGTCTATTAAGCAGGCATTGACAGAGCATTTACCAAAAGGTGGCAAGGCTTTGTTGTTTGGTTCTCAAGCTCGTGGGGATGCACGGATTGATTCTGATTGGGATATTTTGATTATCTTAGATAAAGAAAAATTGGAGCCTGAAGATTATGATAAGGTAAGCTTTCCCTTAACTATGTTGGGATGGGACTTGGGAGCGCGAATTAATCCGATTATGTATACGATGAAAGAATGGGCTGCAAGTTGTATTACACCATTTTATAAAAATGTAGAGCAGGAAGGAATTGAATTAGTATGAAATTGACAGATGAAGAACGTAATTCTTTGGTGATATTACAGTTGGAGAAAGCTAAAGTATTTTTGAAACAAGCAGATGAGATGTTTGATCTGAAGTATTGGGATATTGCTTCCAATAGATATTATTATGCCTGTTTTCATGCTGTTCAGGCTTTATTAATACAAAATGGATTATCATGTAAAACCCATGATGGGTTGATAGCTTGCTTTGGCTTGAATTTTATAAAAACAGGCAAAATTAGTGCACGTTTGGGAAGTTTTTTTGGCGCGTATGGAACAATTACGGCAAAAAGGGGATTATAATTGCATTTATTCAATATCGGAGGATGAAATCAGTACGATAAAAGCTCCGGCAAGAGAACTTATTGAGACTATTGAAGTTTTACTTGCCGAATCATAATTATTCTTGTAAGGATATCATCGTTAAAAGACCATTTTTTTTATTTTTTCGGCCACATCTGTCATATATGCCGGATTAAATTCTTCTAGTTCCGTGCGTGGTCGGAATCCCCATGTCACTCCGCAAGCGGTTACACCGGCATTGGCTGCTGTTTGCATGTCTACACCGGAATCACCTACATAAAGAACATCTTCTTTTCGTACATCGGCAAGTTTTAATATATCAAAAACGATTGTTGGATCAGGTTTGACATTTACTCCTTCCCGTTGGCCGAAAACGGCAGTGAAATGAATTTCCGGAAAGTAGTGGGCAACCAGTTTCTCGGTAGCGGCCTGATATTTGTTGGAGGCTACGGCAATCTGAATGCCTGCGGATTGCAGATAAGACAATAACGCTGAAATACCCGGGTAAGGACGACTATCGTCTGCATTGTGAATATCATAATAAGGAATAAACTCTTTTCTTACCCGGAGCACATTCTCTTCTGTCTTTTCTCCTTCGGGTAATGCACGTTCAAAGAGTTTGTTGATACCATTTCCTACCATGAAGTTATACTTTTCTACATCGTGTGTGGGGTATCCTAATTTATTCAAAGCATAATTAGTGCTATGGGCGAGGTCTGCGATAGTATTTAATAATGTACCGTCCAAATCGAATATTATTAGTTTTTTCATTAAGGCTTATGTTTATAGTTAATTCTATATTTAAATCTTTTATTCTGCAAAGGTATACTAAAAAAATGAGATTGGGAAGAATGAGGCAATAGTTTAGAGAATATCGAATGAACAACAAAGCCGGAAATATATTTGTTATTCTACCAGATTGGCTTAACTTTGCGAAAAACTAAAGAATAATGAATGCAGAATGGTTTGAGGCATTGCCTGAACAATGTCCCCCAACGGATGCGAAGCGGTGCGAAGGCTGTTATTATAGAGTTGCAAATGGTAATCCTGTTACAACAGAAGATTTCTTTTCGCAAAGAAAAATGCAGCCGGATAAGGTCTTTAAAGGATTAGGAATAGATGAATGTGTGACAAGGGCAGTTTCTCTATTTTCAGAGAGGGAAGAAGCGGAGAAAAGATTAAAGCTTCCTAAGTTCAAGAAGGCAAATATTGCTTTAGTCATATTGGAACCAAAAGATGGAGTGTTAAAGAAAACATTTGATATAGCACATTATTCTTGGTGGAGAACAAAGGATTTTAATGTTTTACAAGCTAAATAGTCTGATTATGGGAATGGAAGATGTGTTAAGGATAGACAAAATTCTGGATTTCTGTGATGTGCCTCAGCTTTTTGTGGCAAGAGATGCCTTTGATACACTGTATCTTTGTCTTTTATATGATGATGAGACGGTTTATCGCTATACGGGAATACGTATCTCTACACGTAGACTTGAATCCTTCTTAGCAGGTAAAGCCGATTTGCGTTTACTCTATCTACAGCCTGAAAATGAACATGAGTATTACGATGTTGTGTTTCAATCGGGTGAATACCAGAAAACGTTATTAAAGGAAAGTGTATTGTTGGAAGATAAATTGCCGGCTGAGGGATATGTTTTATCTGGAGAGAAGCGCGAGAATGTGGTCATTAATTTGCCAATAAAAGACCGTAGTCTGCTTGCAGAGCTTGTTCGTAAATTTGGCTGGGCTTGTATGTAAGTTTAAAGAAGATAAAAAAGATTGTCCCGCTACTGCTTGAAAGTTGTGGGACAATCTTTTTTCATCCTTATATATACTTTGATTACTTCTTCGTAATACGGAACCAGTCAACGTCTGCCCAACCGCCGTCATTCGTTTTAATAGCCGGACGCGTACAGAACATACCGACTTTGGCACCAATCCATTGTCCTTCTCTTGCCTGGAAAGGAACACCTAATGATTCATATTTCTTTCCGTCGAGGCTATAGCTGAAATTACACATCACAATGAGGTCATGTCCGCCTTCACTACCCTTGATTTTCTTTCCGTCACAACTGAAACGCACTTTCAGATAAACCGTGTTTTGCGAAAGATCAACAGCGGCTTTCACTTCTTCTGGTTTGCCTTTATCTGCTCTGTCACATTCAACTTGCGACAGAACCAAACCTTTGTCTGTATTTTCTAGAACAAGTCCGGCATAATCCCTGCCCATAACGACAAGTCCAGTGCGTTCGCCTTTATTCTTTTGGTTAGGGCTGAACGTCAGTTTCATTGTTGCGGTAAAATTATCAGAAGGAGTTTTTTGTAATAAGAGGTTGGCTACATCCCACAGGTTCTTATAATCTTCTACTACCGGATAAGAGTATAATCTGACATAGCTTTTGTCACCTGCATAATACGCCCATTTTTCATTAATGTTAGCATGCCATTGCCACTGCGGAGAAAGTGTATACCCATCAAATTCGTCACTTTCTTGTGGAGTGCAGATAGGATATGTTTTACCGACATTTGGCTTCTTGTAAGTCAAAACAGGTTCTCCGCAGCCGTCACCGTCTTTATCAATACCGATAATAGGCCAGTCGTTCACCCATTTCATCGGTTGGAGATGCATAATGCGTCCGTAAGCACCGACATCTTGAAAGTGGAGGAACCAGTCTTCTCCGGTAGGAGTATCTACCCATGCACCTTGGTGAGGACCGTTGACAGGAGAGTTACCTTGCGCAAGTACTGTTTTCCATTCGTAAGGACCGTAGATGTTTTTAGAACGTAATACGACCTGCCAGCCTGTCGGCACACCGCCGGCCGGATGGAAGATATAATAATAGTCGTTTCTCTTGTACATTTTAGGACCTTCGCAAGTCTGATGTGCTTCGTGACCGTCGAAAATTATACGGGAAGGAGTGATCGCTTTTGTTGCTTCTGCATTCAGTTCGCAGATAGTGATTACACTTTTCAGTCCGGCACGACTTCCTGCGTATGCGTGTACCATATATACTTTTCCGTCTTCATCCCAGAACGGGCAAGTGTCAATGATACCTTTTCCCGCTTTCACCAAGACCGGTTCGCTCCACGGACCTTTCGGATCTTTGGCTTTCACCATAAAAGCTCCCTGATCGGGATCTCCCCAAAAGATGTAAAACTCACCGTTGTGATGACGAATAGCCGGAGCCCATACACGATTGCCGTGTTCCGGCCGTTCCGGAGTTTCGATAGGGGAGAGGGCATTGGGAACTGCGGCACCGATGATTGTCCAGTTGACTAAATCTTTAGAATGAAGGATTTGCAATCCCGGCAAACAGTTGAAACTGGATGAAGTCATATAGAAATCATCTCCTACACGGCAAGCATCCGGATCGGAATAGTCGGCATAAAGCACCGGATTTTTGTATTTACCGTTTCCGAGGTCGGAAACCCATACTTCAGATACATAGTTCTTCTGTGCTACTGCGGTGAAAACCGTTAATAAGCAAAAGGCTAAAGTCTGTGTCAATCGTTTCATGTTATAGATAGATTATTTATAGATATGATTCGTTGGTTTTATCTGATGGCAAAGGTAAATAAAAAGACTCTGCACAAGGAGGAATATTTGTGCAGAGTCATAGAAAAATTGGTAGATACCTCGTAATTTTTGTTTAGTTGTATTTGTTTCTACCCTATTTATTGGGGCGGTTATCTTTTATTCTCACTGTCACCGGATGAGCCAGCTCTTCTTTCCATTCGCGGAGATGAGCAAACCATGCTTCCGGCGTTTTATATCCGAATGTCTCTTTCATCGAGGTGAAAGTCGTGTGATACTGGAAATATTTATTTCCCGGGGCGGTAATTGTATAAAGGAAGTTGGCTTTATCCTTTTCTTCCGATTTTACATAACGTTGGGGAATACAAGTGCCCAGCCCTACAGTTTCTTTAGCATATTTTACGGTATCGTTTACCGGCCAGTCCGTTCCCCAACTTCCTACGAGTCCTTTATGATCGGAGAAAGATTTGGAAGTACCTACGATGTCTTGCACACCTGTGCAGAAAATTTCTTTATCGAGCGGTTCGTCAAAGAATGCTTCGATATGAAGATCGCGATGTCCGGCATAAAGCGTGTAGCGTGTCATCATATTCAGTTCCTGGTCCTGATATTTCCATCCGGTTACTTCTATTTCTGCAATTACACGTACCGGTCCATAAGAGACGATACGTTCTGTACGAGTGTCCACTGGAGTAATATGGGTTGCCTTTTGTCCGTCCCAACCTTTCAATGCACCCGGTCCGCAACTGTCGAACACGCGAAGTACGTCATCTCCGAATCCTTTAGCTAACTGCTCATCCGTCGGATAGAACTGCGATTCTTTGATTTCCAGTCCTTTGTTGAACTTGCCGTAAATATCCGGTGTCTGTTTTTCATTGAAATAAAGACGGTATCCTACCAGTTCCGATTCCAAAACCGGACCGTGAGGACGTACCATGCTGTATATATTGCTAGTGCCGGGAACGGTGATAGCCTGTACCCGTTGATGTTTACCTTTCTTGTTGTCTACAATAAACATATCGGCATAAACTCGT
Source organism: Bacteroides sp. OF03-11BH (assembly GCF_003604005.1). NCBI lineage: Bacteria > Pseudomonadati > Bacteroidota > Bacteroidia > Bacteroidales > Bacteroidaceae > Bacteroides > Bacteroides sp. OF03-11BH. The sequence continues at coordinate 89,362 of NZ_QTMW01000010.1, forward strand.
TCAGGATAAGTCTTTGTACTCTTTTCCGAAGAAAGTGTAACCTGAAATGTTTTTCTACCATGGGCAGGAAGATCGGCAACAAAGACCAGTTCGTCCATCTTGCGGTCCCGGTTCAAATCGTCCAACTGCGAAGGAATTTCCTTCCTTCCTTCCATGACAACGGCTGATTTTACTTTGAAACCAGCGTGCAACTCATGTAGATTGATAACAACCGGAGCATCCGCTTTGGGCTGATTCCAGTTGTTTTGTACTTCAACTGTGATGGTTTTCTCCTGTTTCTGCGCTTGGGCAGACAGGCTGAAAGCTCCTAAAAAGAAAGTAATAATAAAAAGATTCTTCTTCATGTTTCTAAGGCTGAAATTATACGTCGTATTTCTCCTTGCAAAAATAGCAGAAAAAATAGCAGACTGTGTCTCTTTTGAGGAGATTATAGTCTGCTATTTGAGCTTTTTACTCTATATAATGATATTGTGGTTTCTATTTTGCATCACAGAATGGCAATGAGTTTTTATTTGAGACTTAAAATCTCCTCTTTTGCACCTAATTCCTCATATACCTTTCCGTCTATAGTCAGATTCTTGGCATTCTTAACGTTTAATATATTGTTGCCTTTAGAAGATTCTACATAAATATTTTCCAAAGTAACTCCGTCTACCTGACTGATAACAACTCCATTCGCAGCTTCTGTCATCACAACGTTTTTAACGGTAATATTGCTGATGGGCATTTCCGGCAGTCCGTTGAAGAACATGGCACGTCCCGAACCTCTGCAAACAATATTGGAAATATGAATATTGCGGAAAGCAGGTGTTTCTTCTGTCACCGGAGGAATGGCAGTTTTCATACGGCTCAACAGATCTTCTTCCGATTCTTCACCGGCACCTTTTCCACCGTAGAACAAGTCGAACAATAAGGGTTCATTCGGAATATTAATCATATTGATATTGTTAATGTAGATGTTTTCTACCACACCGCCACGTCCGCGGGTACTCTTGAAACGTAAACCTACATCTGTACCCATAAATGTGCAGTCCTCTACATAGATATTCTTCACACCGCCGGACATTTCACTACCTACCACGAATCCGCCATGTCCGTGCAATACTGTATTGTTTTTCACGATAACGTTCTGGCAAGGTTCTCCACGACGGCGTCCATCTTCGTCTTTACCGGATTTGATACAGATGGCATCATCTCCCGCATCAAACACACTATTGATAATTAGAGCGTTTTTACAAGATTCCAAGTCGATAGCATCACCGTTTTGAGAATACCAGGGGTTGATGACCATGATATTATTTACTGTGAAATCTTCGCAAGACAATGGGTGCAGACACCAGCTTGGTGAGTTTTTGAAAGTAACTCCTTCCAACAGCACCTTCTTGCTTTTGACGATGCTTAACAACACCGGACGTAACCATGGACGGATTTCAGCCCATTCTTCATCTGTGTTGATACCTTCGGGGACATTGAAGTCTTTGCAAGCCATTGCACCTCTCAGTGAGCCGGCAGTGGGATACCATATCTCTTGTTTCTCGTCGAGAACACCTCCCGAGTTTACCAGCTTTTTCCATTGTGAAGCAGTCAGCTTTCCTTTTTTTACCGGACGCCAGCAGTCACCGTTTCCGTCAAATGTACCATGTCCGGTGATAGCTATATTTTCTGCATTGCGTGCTGAAATCGGTGATTGGCAACGACGAGTCTCGAGTCCTTCGAAAGAAGTGGCAATGATAGGATATGCTTCAAAATCACCGGTAAAAAGTACCAGCGCATTTTGTTCCGTATATAGATTTACATTGCTCAACAGCTCGATCGGACCAGTCAACCAGACACCTTCCGGGATAATCACTTTACCCCCTCCGCGTTGATTCACGTCTTTAATAGCATCGTTGATAGCTTTGGTATTCAGGAACAGACCGTCTCCTTTGGCTCCGAATTTCTCAATGTTTACTTCGTAAGCAGGGAAAACCGGTTGCTGTACTTTCGGCATTTCAAAAGGTAAATTCTGGTAAAGAGCGTCACTGATGGAGCTTTCTTTTACGGTAGTCTCGCTTTGTTTACATCCTGATGAGATAAACGGTAAACAGCATAGGGCCATCCAGAAGAGTCTTTTTGTCAATGTGTTCATTTAGTAACTTATTTCTATAGGGTTATACATCTATTGTTTTTCTTGGTAATTGGGTGATGATTAATGAGGGCGATTTCATAATTCTTATGTCCTTCCGCAGGCGATCTGTCGCAGGCAGCCTGCAGGAGAGGAATAAGACAAATTCATGTTAACCTAATTTTAACCTTAAATAAATATTATGAAAAAACCTCTTAATTATCGATTGCAAAGATAGGTGGCAAACCCCAAGAGGATGTGGACTAATTGATAGAATACGTGTATTTTTTGTCATTTCTGTCTATTATTTGCACACTTCTCGTGTTTTTATGCAGAAAGTTCCTATCTTTGCACAAAATTTAACTATTAAAAGATATGAGTTATAACTTGTTGAAAGGAAAAAGAGGTATTATCTTCGGTGCTTTGAACGATCAGTCTATTGCCTGGAAAGTAGCAGAGCGTGCCGTAGAAGAAGGTGCAACTATTACATTATCAAATACTCCGATGGCTATCCGTATGGGAGAAGTCGACGCTTTGGCCCAGAAATTAAATTGCCAGGTTATTCCGGCAGATGCCACCAGTGTAGAAGATTTGCAAAATGTATTCAAGACCTCCATGGATATACTGGGTGGACAAATTGATTTTGTACTCCACTCTATCGGTATGTCTCCCAACGTGCGCAAAAAACGTACTTACGATGACCTTGACTATGGAATGTTGGATAAGACATTGGATATTTCAGCTGTTTCATTCCATAAAATGATTCAGTCGGCCAAGAAATTGAACGCTATTGCTGATTACGGTTCTATCGTTGCTTTGAGCTACGTGGCCGCGCAGCGTACTTTCTACGGCTACAATGATATGGCAGATGCAAAGGCATTGCTGGAATCTATTGCACGTAGCTTTGGTTACATCTACGGACGCGAACATAGCGTACGTGTGAATACTATCTCGCAGTCTCCTACATTTACTACTGCCGGTTCGGGCGTGAAGGGTATGGATAAACTGTTTGATTTCTCCAACCGTATGTCTCCTCTCGGAAATGCTACGGCTGACGAATGTGCCGATTATTGCATCGTGATGTTCTCCGATCTTACCCGTAAGGTAACTATGCAGAACTTATTCCATGACGGTGGATTCTCCAGTGTAGGTATGAGTCTTCGTGCCATGGCTACTTACGAGAAAGGACTCGATGAGTATATGGACGAAAATGGTAACATCATTTACGGATAAAAAAATATGAAACTACGGATCTCTCTTCTTATTATTTTAATGAGTATGCTTTTCGCCTCCTGCGGGATAAGCACAGGAAAGGGTACGGAGCAGAAGGAAGAAGAGATTTCTGTTCTGAGATATGATAAGCTGTTGAGCGAATATGTTCGCTCCAACAGTTTTTCTGCTATGCAGAAGTTGACGATGGACTACCGTATGCCGACGAAAATCCTGATTGAGGATGTATTGTCTATCGGTACAGTGAAAGATGATACCATCTCGCAACGTCTGCAAAAATTCTATTCGGATACGACTTTGGTTCGTTTGCTTAGCGATGTAGAAGCAAAATATCCTAATCTGGATGAAGTGGAAAAAGGACTTAGCAAAGGATTTCGGAAACTGAAAAAGGAAGTGCCTGATACGAAAGTGCCGTTTATCTATTCGCAAGTATCCGCTTTCAACGAATCTATTATTTTAGTGGATTCTTTATTGGGAATCAGTCTTGATAAATATATGGGGGAAGATTATCCTCTTTATAAGCGTTTCTATTACGATTATCAATGTCGCTCGATGCGTCCGGAACGGATTGTGCCGGATTGTTTTGCTTTTTATCTTTTGAGCCGTTATGGAATGAACTATCATGAGGGTACTTGTTTGATTGACTTGATGATGCATACGGGGAAGATCAATTACGTAGTGCAAAACTTATTGGGATATAGTGATATTGGTGAAGCAATGGGGTATTCTAAGGAGGAAAGCGACTGGTGCAAGGATAATGAAAAGGAGATATGGAATTATATCTGTACCAACGATCATCTGCATGCTCGTGACCCGATGGTGATCCGCTATTATATGAAGCCTGCTCCTGCTGTTGATATGTTGGGTGCTCAAGCTCCGGCATTGATAGGTACATGGATGGGAGCAAGAATCATTGCTTCTTACATGAAAAAGCATAAGGATATGAAGCTGAAAGATCTTCTGGAATTTACTGATTACCACGAAATGTTAAGTGAATCTAACTACCTGGCTTCCTGAATCGTTTCTCTTTCTTATTTCTCAATTTTTAATTTTCAATTCTCAATTTAATAAGTGGAAACTGCCCTTTATTTGTTGCCCGTGACTTTAGGCGATACACCTATTGAAAAGGTGTTGCCTTCTTATAATAAGGAAATTATTTCCGGTATCCGGTATTTTATAGTCGAAGATGTTCGTTCTGCCCGTCGTTTCCTGAAAAAGGTGGACCGGGAGATTGATATTGATGCGTTGACATTTTATCCGTTGAACAAACATACTTCACCTGAAGATATTTCCGGTTATCTGCAACCTTTGGTAGGCGGAGCTTCAATGGGAGTTATCTCCGAAGCCGGTTGTCCGGCGGTAGCTGATCCGGGAGCGGATGTGGTTGCCATCGCACAACGTAAAAAACTGAAGGTAGTTCCTTTGGTTGGACCCTCTTCAATTATTCTTTCCGTGATGGCTTCGGGCTTTAACGGGCAGAGCTTTGCGTTTCATGGTTATCTGCCGATTGAACCGGGGGAACGTGCCAAGAAACTGAAAACATTGGAGCAGCGTGTGTATGCTGAAAATCAGACACAACTTTTCATTGAGACGCCTTACCGGAATCATAAGATGATAGAAGATATTTTGTTAAACTGTCGTCCTCAAACAAAGCTTTGTATTGCTGCCGATATTACATGTGAAGGAGAGTATATACAGACGCGTACTGTGAAGGACTGGAAGGGACATGTGCCTGAATTGTCTAAGATTCCCTGTATTTTTCTCTTATATAAATAACGTCTTTTAGGTGTTCATATTCATCTTCGAAACAGCTACTGAAGAAGCCTTTTCCCAAGTTTTCCTCTATCTGTTTGAAGCTCCATAGCTTACTGTTCTTAAAGCGAGGGGTACAAAGGATGGAATCATCCTTGATATCAACGATGAATAAGTAGATAAGACGATTGGTTACTTCATTCTCAAAGTGATAAACGATATTGAACTCTGGCTTGATATCTTTTTCGTGCGGGAAAGCATTGTTAATCAAACGGGTGGCACCCGCCTCTAAAGATTCTCCATATCGGAGATAACATTCCATGGGAATGTCCACTTTTCCTTTGTCCAAAATGGCTGTTGACGGTCTGTCGCAAAGGAACAGCATTCCATGAGTGGATATGGCAATTCTTATCACCGGATTGATGTATGCGTTCTTATAATTAACAGCTTCTATCGCAGGGGTTTTCCCGATCACGTCTCCTTTGGTATTCACAATAGGAACATATTCTGTGTGAGACATTAGGTGATTGAAGAAACGGATAGCGATCTGGTTGAACAGGATGCTCATAAGAAAGACAGTAGGAGGTAACACTTTATAGAGTACAAACAGACTTGTCTTACTTAGTGGGTTTTGGAAAATGACGGTGATGCTGATTATAATAAAATGCAGTATTCCGAAAATCAAGGCAATGCGAGCAGATACAACGGCGGCTTCTGCTCCCTGAGCATATAAACGTTTGTTGCAAGAACCTATCTGTTTTAAGAAGTGGTTGATAAACCTTTTCTTATGCATATAAAGACTTAGCATTGGAATGAGAATACTGACTTCCAGAGTAAGCGGGAGCGCACCGGGGGGAACATAATCACCAGGAATGAGAGCTGCTACGGATAATAGTGCCAGCACTCCGGTCGCTATATAGAGGATAAAATTAGGAATTAACAATCCTTTACGTCGATAAGAAAGGTATATTCCTATAATACCTATACCTGTACCGATGTAAATAGCCGTGTCTTGCGTTATAAGTTCACACAATAAAATGGAAATAATAACGGGGATAAAACCCAGCGACATGTTAAATGCGGAAGAAAGTATTCCTTTATGATCCATCTCTATATTTATGTTTATTTGTCGGTTCTATCTATAAAACAAATAGTGTATGTGTTTTGTTTGCTAACGAATATGTTTCTCTGCATGGTAGGAGGAACGAACAAGGGGAGCACTCTCTACGATGTTGAATCCTTTCTCTAAACCAACTGTTTTATATTTCATGAATTGCAGCGGAGTGATGTATGCCACAACGGGATAATGCCGATGACTCGGTTGCAGGTATTGCCCTATGGTAAGAATCTGGCAACCGGTTGCTAACAGATCGTCCATCAATGTTTCGACTTCCTCCGGAGTTTCACCCAGTCCGACCATTATGCCGCTTTTAGATTTGACTCCCTTTTCGGAAATATGTCTGATAACCTGTAAGCTTGTATCATAATTTGCTGCACTGCGGACTAGTGGACTAATGCGGCGCACAGTTTCCATATTGTGTGATATGATGTCGGGCCGGGCGTCAATTACTAAATCTACCAACTCCATTCTGCCTTGAAAATCCGGAATCAGTACTTCAATGGTTGTCTGTGGATTCAACCGTTTTATCTCCCGGATGGTACGTGCCCAATGCTCTGCACCCAAATCAGGTAAATCATCCCGGTCTACAGAGGTGATGACGGCATGATCCAATTTCATCAGTGCGATGGATTCTGCTACATGGGTAGGCTCGTTTGCATCTAACGGATGGGGACGTCCTGTCTGTGTGTTGCAAAATTTACAGCTACGCGTGCAGATGTCACCGCCAATCATGAAGGTGGCTGTTCCTTTTCCCCAACATTCCCCCATATTAGGGCAACGCCCACTGCTGCATATCGTGTGCAAGCAGTGGGAGTCGACAATTCGCTTTGTTTCGGTGTATCGTTCGTTGGCACCGATATTAATTTTCAGCCATTCGGGCTTACGTACTCTATCCGTCATTATAAGTTGTTCAAGAAGAAGTTGGTCAACCGTGTGTACAAGTGTTGGCGGGTGTTGCCACCATATATTCCATGATTACGGTTCGTGTACACTTGCATATCAAATTGTTTTCCAAGCTGAACTAACTGTTCGGCATATTCTGCACAGTTCTGGAAGTGAACATTGTCATCTGCCATACCATGTACCAGCAACAAGTTGCCATGAAGTTTGTCGGCACGGGTGAAGGCTGATGATTCCTTATATCCTTCCGCATTTTCTTTGGGAGTGCGCATGAAACGTTCGGTGTAAATCGTATCATAGAAACGCCAGTCGGTCGGTGCGGCTACTGCTACTCCGGCTTTGAATACGGGAGTTCCTTCGCTCATGCTCATAAGAGTCATGTATCCGCCATAACTCCAACCCCAGATACCGATGCGGTCTTTGTCCACATACGTTTGTTTGCCTAGGTAAAGCGCTGTTTCCACCTGGTCTTTGGCTTCTTTGACGCCAATTTTTAAATAGGTACATTTCTCAAAAGCTTCTCCACGGCCTCCAGTGCCACGACCATCTACACATACCACGATATAACCGAGGCTTGCCATGTATGTCTCCCAGCTGATTCCCCAAGTATCTAATACCTGTTGGGAACCCGGGCCACTATATTGATGCATCAGTACCGGATATTTTTTGGATGCGGAGAAATTAACCGGTTTCATCATCCAGCCATTCAACTTCACGCCATCTGTAGTCTGGAAAGTAAAGAACTCTTTTTGTGGTACTGCATATCCGGACAATGTTTGCTTCAACGCATCATTTGTAATAAGCGTTTTGAGCGTTTTGCCTGAATTATCGTTCAAGGTAACCAACATAGGAGTATCCAAGCTGGAGAACTTGTTCATATAATACTTCATCGATTTGCTGAAGAGAGGCGTATTGGTTCCTGCCTGTTGAGACAATTTGGTCTTTTTGCCTTTCTTATCTATTTTATAGACAGCCTTGCGCAGAGGACTCTCTTCGTTGCTGGTATAATAGAAAGAACCATCTTCTTCATCATATCCCAGAAAATCTTTCACTTCGAACTTACCGTTAGTAACCTTTTTAATCAAGTTACCTCCCATGCTATACCAATAGAGATGACTGTAACCGTCACGTTCGCTAAGCATGCTGAAATATTCGGGATAGAACTGGATGTTATCGAAAATATTCTCCTTTATGTAATAAGGAGATTCATCACGGAGCATTAGTTTGCAAAGTGTTGAGCGAGGATCGGCAAAGTAGAGGTCGAAACGGTCTTGATGACGGTTTAATGTCATGATAGCCAATTTGTTGGCATCCTTTGTGAAACGGATGCGTGGAATGTATCCATCTGCATCCAGCGGGAGTTTCATCGTACGGGTGACGTGTGACTTGATGTCATACGTGCGTACTTCTACTTTCGAATTCGGGTATCCGGCTTTCGGATACTTGTAGGTATATTCACCCGGATAATCTTTTAAGGCATCAATACGGGGTGCCTGTCCGGCAAATACCGGAAAAGAGTAGGAGGGAACTTCTGACTCATCGAAGCGGATGAAAGCGATCTGTGTATTATCAGCGCTGAATTCCAAAGCACGGTCGAAACCGAACTCTTCTTCATACACCCAGTCGGGGATGCCGTTGATTACAGAGTCCTGTTTGCCATCCTCCGTAATTTGGCTTTCACTGTTGCCATAAAGCAGCTTAACAAGAAATATGTTATTGTTGCGGACAAAAGCAATCATTGTACCGTCTGGAGAAAAGACGGGGACCTGTTGAGGTCCACCGTCAGACAGCCGTTCAATAATGTTGTTTGTCGTAACGCCCTTATCATTTCGTTTCAAAGGGTAAATGTAATGTACAGCTGTGTATGAATGCCTATATATAGGTGTCGTTTTAGTAGCAATCAGCAATTTCTGACCGTCGGGCGAGAACTGGTAACTGTCGAAGTTCTTGAAGTCACATTCGCGTGCAGTGCTTACATCGAAAATCACTTCTACTTTCTCGCCTGTTTTGAAAGAGTATTTAATGATCTGCGTGCCGTCGGCGTTCATCTGCGTGTAGTGTTCGCCATCAGGCATGGGGATTACTCCCTGGATATTTTCCGGGCGGAAACGTCCGGAGGTGATATCTTTTAAATCGAGTGCCTTTTGTCCTTGTGCCATTCCGGTCAGACAGAGAAGGCAGAGTAATAAAGTGATGCTGATCTTTTTCATCTGCTTTTATAATCGGTTTTGGTTTTAATTCGTACTTGCAAAAGTAACAATAAACTTAGATTCAACAAAGCCTGACCGATTTTTATATAGATTTGATAAGGATTATTGGGTGAGATTCAATATCTTTGTGAAAAGGACTTTAAACATTACCACTATGAATTCAAAAAGAAAAGACTTGCAATATGCTTCTGTCTTCTTATTGGCCGTGGCATTGACGTTCCTGATGGGAAAGGGTGATAATCTGTGGTTGGTGTCATGGGGTGACTTGATACCGAGTTTGTTTGTACTGTTCATAGCAGGTGATTGTTTACATAGTTCCCTGCTTCGTATCAAACGTGGCGAAGAGGAGGGAGGAGCCCGGTGGAGTACTTGTTTCACTTTCCTAGTATTCAGCATTATTTTTATGGGCGACTTGTTCTTTATCGGCAACTTTATTGTCAATAAACTGTGGAGTTAAAAGAGATGTAATAAATCTGTTTCACAGGTGTTTAATAGTAGATTATTCGTCTTAACTATATCTTTTAGTTTACTTTAACTAGATAAATTAGTTTATGAACTAAAACTTTTCGTTATTTGCGGCAAACAAAGTTGCAGATATGAAAGGATTAACAGCAAAAGAAGAAGAAATCATGGGCTTTTTCTGGGAAAAAGGTCCCTTGTTCGTGAAGGAAATGTTGGCTTTCTATGAAGATCCCAAGCCACATTTCAATACATTATCTACGATTGTGCGTGGGTTGGAAGAAAAAGGTTTTCTAGCTCATTATACTTTCGGAAATACCTATCAATATTATCCCGTAGTTAGTGAAGAAGATTTTCGTAAAGGAACGCTGCGGAATGTGATTAGTAAGTATTTTAATAATTCTTACCTGAATGCCGTTTCTTCTTTGGTTAAGGAGGAAGATATTTCCTTGGATGAATTGAAACAGCTCATCGAGGAAGTGGAACAAGCTGACAAAAAACACTAATCTATTAAACGAAAATCTATGCTATGGGAGTTTTCTTCATTTATATATTAAAATCATCTGTTTGTCTTGTTCTGTTTTACCTGTTTTTCCGGTTATTACTTAGCAAGGAAACCTTTCATCGTTTCAATCGTATGGCTTTATTGGGAGTGTTGTTCTTTTCATTACTCATTCCTTGTATCGAAGTAACTACCCGGCATCAGGTTGAAGTGCAGCAGGCTGTGCTTTCCATTGAACAATTGCTATTGATGGCAGAGTTGGAGACTACTCCTGCCAATGTCGGTGCAGTGCAGGAGACGTCGGCCATATCTTGGGTACAGATTGTTCTGCTGGTCTATTGGGCGGGTATTCTGTTTCTTGCCTGTCGCAATATCTATTCTTTGATTTGTCTCTTTCGGTTGGTACATTCCGGCAAACATGAGAAGTTGGAGAAAGGGGTTACATTTGTGGTGCATAATCAGGAGATAGCTCCGTTCAGTTGGATGAAGTATATTGTCATCAGCCGGAAAGACTTGGAGGAAAACGGGAGGGAAATCCTTATTCATGAAATGGCTCATATTCACCATCGCCATTCAGTAGATTTATTGGTGGCGGATATTTGCATCTTTTTTCAATGGTTCAATCCTGGTGCATGGTTGTTGAAACAAGAGTTGCAGAACATTCATGAGTATGAAGCGGACGAGACCGTCATTAATGAGGGTGTAAACGCGAAAGAATATCAACTATTATTAATAAAAAAAGCCGTTGGCACAAGGCTCTACTCTATGGCCAACAGCTTTAATCACAGTAAACTTAAAAAACGTATCACTATGATGTTAAAAGAAAAATCGAATCCGTGGGCACGGTTGAAGTACTTGTATGTACTTCCGTTGGCAGCTATTGCAGTAACTGCTTTTGCCCGTCCTGAAATCTCTGAAAAAGTGGAAGAGATTTCTGCAGTCAAAGTTAATGATTTGGCAGCAATTGTGGAAAAAAAGAGTGAAGAAAATGTTGTTAAGGAGCCTATTGATACTACCAAGAATAAGGTAGTAGTGGTAGGGTATCGTACAGAAAAAAAAGATTCTGTCTTAACATCCGGGAAAGAGAAGGTGGCTATTTCGGTACAAGGAATTTCCGGCGAAGGAAAACCTTTGGTTATTATTAATGGGAAGGAGTCTGATCGTGAAGTAGTAAATGCTTTGAATCCTGAACGTATTGAAAGTGTGTCTGTCATAGGTCCTGAAAAAGCTATTAAGATTTATGGAGAAAAGGCTAAGGATGGAGTGATGGATATAAAACTATATTCGGAAAAAAAGTTTGCGCCGAGAAAGATTGAAATCGAAGGCATTAATAAAACAAGGTTGGATGCATTAAATAGTGGGGCAAAGAGTTGGGGAGCTACGTTTCGTTCTGCTGATGGAGGTAAACCTTTGGTTATAATTGATGGCAAAGAGGCTACTGGTGATGATCCTTTAGCGAATATTTCTCCTGATCGTATTAGGAGTATATCTGTATTAAAAGATAAGACTGCATTGGCTGCTTATGGTGATAAGGGAAAGAATGGAGTGATTGAAGTAAATCTATTAGTGAAAGAAGAATATCAAGCCCGTCAAATTTCTATTCGTGCTATTAATGATACAGTGACTTCAACAATAAAAGTAACTGCATCTGAAGAATAGCAGTAGATTTTAGATGTCTTCTGTTTCTAAATATTGTCAAAATATAATGTTATAAAGATTGACGGAGGTACGCTAGTATCTCCGTTTCTTGTTCCGGGTGGAACCATTTTATTTCTTCATCTCTTTTGAACCAGGTCATCTGTTTACGCGAATAAATGCGGGAGTTTTGCTTGATTTTGTCTATAGCAAAGGAGAGTTCCCATTCTCCGTCCAGATATTTGAACAGTTCTTTATAGCCTACTGTATTGAGTGAATTGAGGTGACGATAGGGAAGTACGGAACGTACTTCTTCCAATAATCCTTCCTCCATCATCTGGTCTACCCGGCGGTTGATACGGTCATAAAGTTCTTCCCGATCACGAGTCAGGCCGACTTTCAGAATACGGAAAGGACGCTGTTTTTTTTGTTGGGTGCGAAAAGAAGTATAAGTGCGTCCGGTCATATAGCAAATCTCCAACGCATGAATTACCCGCTTGGGATTCTTCAGATCTACAATCCGGTAATATTCCGGGTCTAACAAGCGAAGTTCTGCGCAGAGTTGTTCAAGGCCTTCCTCTTCATACTTTTGTAACATGAGTTGACGGGTTTCCGCATCAACGGTAGGAATATCGTCAATTCCCTTACAGATAGCGTCTACATACATCATTGAGCCACCAGTGAGAATCACGACTTCGTGTTGCGTGAATAATTTCTCCAGAATTTCCAGTGCTTCTGTTTCGTATTGGGCAGCGCTGTAATAGTCTGTGAGGTGGAGCGTGCCGACCAGTTGATGGGGGACACGTTTGAGTTGGTCGGGAGTAGGAGCTGCCGTGCCTATTTTTAATTCGGCATAAAGCTGTCTCGAATCGGCAGATACAATGCTTGTCTGAAATGTTTCTGCCAAGCGCAGGCTCAACTCCGTTTTCCCCACACCTGTAGGACCTATAAGAACAATGAGAGTAGGCATAGATTTTTAAGTATTAAGTATAGAAGTATTAAGTATTAAAGCGTACGGGACTAAAAAAATATTAGGTATTAACTGCCTGACACTACATAGCAATTAATACCTAATACTTGATATTTAATACTTAAAATTTTTCTTCTTCGTATGGGCTGCTAGTGTCACCACCTATGTCAAATCCTTCCTGATCGAAATCTTCCATGTCGAAGTCCTGGTCTCCATAGAAGTTTTCATCCAGATCAAGAGAACCTCCCGCAGCGGTCATTTCTTCAAAATCTACCGTTTGTTTAGGAGCATCTCCTGATTTCTTGGTACATTTGGCACCATTCATATCTTTTCCGGTGATAATTTCGGATAGTTCGATGAAGAAACAACGTTCTGTTATGTAATCGAATACATATAGCAGTTTCTGTTTTTCGTCTTCTACCAATTCACTGATAGCAGTGTCTTTCATTACCCAGCTATCTATTTCCGGATTGTCGTCCATTTCTTCTAAGGTTACTTCTTTTCCTTTTTCCCAGTCGTCATCGCAGATAAAGAAAGAAGTCATCTGGTCGTTTGCGTACCCTACTGATTTCAGTATTGCTTCATGGAAGTCATAAAAAGTTGCTTCCGGATCAATTTGTATTTCTCTGACAAAATCGTCAACTTCATCAGATATGATAGTAAATCTGTATATCATAATATGACTATTTTGAACTGTTTATTTAATAATACCACGTTCTGAATTACGGATAAAATTGACTATATAGTCAATCTCCGGGCTCTTTTCGAATTCATCTTCTATTTTTTTCAATGCTTCTGTCGTGTTCAAGCCACTTTGGTAGATGATACGATATGCATTGTGAATACTTTCGATCACTTCATTGGCAAAACCACGACGGCGCAGGCCGATGATGTTGATTCCACTAAAAGCAATCGGTTCGCGTCCTGCGATGATGTAAGGAGGAATATCTTTACTGAAGCGGCATCCGCCCTGAATCATTACATGACTCCCTACATGACAGAATTGGTGCATCAATACATTAGCGCTGACAATCGCATTATCATCAATGATGATTTCACCTGCCATTTTGGTAGAGTTACCGATGATACATCCGTTACCAACCAATGCATCGTGTGCTACGTGTACACCCTCCATCAGTAAATTGTTATTTCCTACAATCGTGCGCCCTTTAGCTGCTGTACCACGGTTGATTGTTACATTTTCACGAATCAGATTATTATCCCCGATTTCGGCTGTCGATTCCTCACCGCGAAACTTAAGGTCCTGCGGAATGGCTCCGATTACGGCACCCGGAAAAATAGTGTTTCCGTTACCAATACGTGAACCATATAAAATATTGGCGTTAGCCATAATTTTATTGTTGTCGCCGATAACTACGTTCTTATCTATAAATACAAAAGGCGCAATTTCTACATTTTCCCCAATTTTAGCTTCGGGATGAATATACGCTAAAGGACTTATCATGCTTTTAATATATCAATTATTACTTATTTTTCACTATTTGTGCCATGAACTCTGCTTCGCAAACAACTTTCTCGCCAACAAATGCATATCCTTTCATAGTAGAGATGCCACGGCGGATAGGTGCCAGCATTTCTACACGGAAGATAATAGTATCTCCCGGCACTACTTTCTGGCGAAATTTTACTCCATCTATTTTCATGAAATAGGTAGAATAACGTTCAGGTTCGTCTACTGAATTCAAAACGAGTAAACCACCGACTTGTGCCATTGCTTCTACTTGAAGTACTCCCGGCATAACAGGTTCTTGTGGGAAATGTCCCTGAAAGAAAGGTTCGTTAGCTGTGATATTTTTGATACCTACAATGTAATTAGCACCAATCTCAATCACTTTGTCAACCAGTTGGAAAGGATAGCGGTGTGGCAATAATTCGCGGATACGGTTTACATCCATTACCGGCTCACGGTTACAGTCGTAACTTGGCGCCTGTATTTCGTGCAAACGGATTTCTTTCCGCATTTGGCGTGCAAACTTATTATTGATAGTATGTCCGGGACGGGTAGCAATGATCCGGCCTTTTATCGGTTTACCGATTAAAGCAAGGTCACCGATCACATCCAACAATTTGTGGCGGGCACATTCGTTTGCCCAAACCAACGGTTTGTGATTGATATAGCCTAATTGTTCAGCGTCCATGTGAGGTACTCTCATCACATCTGCCAACTTGTCGAAACTTTCCTGTGACATCTTACGCTCGTAGATTACGATTGCATTGTCCAGGTCACCCCCTTTAATCAATCCAGCGGAGAGCAGCGGTTCTATTTCGCGAACAAAGACGAAAGTACGGCTGGCGGCCACTTCGTCTTTGAAATTATGCATATCCTCAAGTGTAGCAAACTGATTCGGGATAATGGTTGAATCGTAAGAAACCAGTACATTCAGACTGAAATTCTCGTCAGGAAGTACGATGATAGAAGAACCAGTCGTTTCATCCCGGAACTCAATTTTAGACTTGATAATATAAAAGTCTTTGACGGCATTTTGTTCTACTGTTCCTACACGTTCTATTTCTTGTACATAATATTGTGCACTACCATCTAAAATAGGAAATTCCGGTCCGTTAACCTGAATAAGGCAGTTATCAATGCCCAATGCGTAGAGGGCTGCCATACCATGTTCAACGGTGCTTACTTTGACTCCATTCTTCGACAATACAGTACCACGAGTGGTTTCTGTCACATTGTCGGCTACTGCATCGATAGTTGGTTGTCCTTCTACGTCAATGCGCTGGATTTTATATCCATGATTGTCCGGAGCAGGATTAAATGTTACAGTGAGATCAAGTCCAGTGTGAAGACCTTTCCCGCTCAGTGAAAAGCTATCTTTCAGCGTTTTTTGTTTCAGCATTGGTTACTTATTTACTTATTTAATAGTTGTTTTAATTCTTCTATTTCTTTGCGCAAATTACGCAATTCTTTCTGCATATCCGGTAAGCTTCTTTGTGCGACGGATGCTTTGAAGTATTGCTTCAGTTCCATAGGAGGAGTTCCGATAAGCTGGCTACCGGATTTAATGTCTCCGGGTACACCTGACTGTGCACCTAAACCAACTTTGTCTCCTATTTTGGAATGTCCTGCAATACCTACCTGACCTCCGATCATACACCATTCACCAATTTTGGTAGAACCGGCAATTCCGGCTTGTGCAGCCATTACGGTATGTGAACCTATTTCATCATTATGTGCTATTTGTATCAGATTGTCTAATTTGACACCACTATGCACTACCGTAGCTCCCATTGTAGCACGGTCTACACAAGTATTAGCACCTATATCTACTTTATCTTCCAGAATAACAATTCCGATTTGCGGAATCTTATCGTATCCATTCGGAGTGGGAGCAAAACCAAATCCGTCAGCTCCAATCACTGCACCCGAGTGCAGGATACATTCGTTACCTATGCGGCAATCATGATAAACATTTACATTGGAGTACAGCAAGCAACTGTTGCCTATCTTCACGCCGTCTCCAACAAAAGTGTGTGGATAAATTTGGGTATTATCTCCAATCACGGTATTTTCACCAATATAGGCAAATGCACCGATGTATACGTTCTCACCAATTTTGGCGCTGGGTGCAACGAAAGCTAATGAATCTATACCTTGTTTCTTAGGCTTGCTCATCTCATAAAGATTGAGCAATTTAGCCAGACTTTCATATGCATTGTCTACTTTTATCAGAGTAGCTTTAATTTCGTGTTCGGGAGTGAAGTCCTTATTAACCAGGACAATGCTTGATTGTGTCTCGTAGATGTAAGGTGTATATTTGGGATTTGACAGGAAAGAAATTGCTCCGGGCATTCCCTCTTCAATTTTAGCGAATGTGTGTACCGTAGCGTTTTCGTCTCCAATGATTTCCCCTTGGATAAATGCTGCAATTTGCTTAGCCGAGAACTCCATGTCTTTAATTTAAAATTTAATTAGTTCACAAATAACGGATTTTTTTTTCAGATTTCCGTGTTATTGCATGAATATTTTATACTTATCTGTGTAATCTCTGATAGCAGAGATAGTATTTCTTTACCTTTTTGGACAATAATGAGATGTTCAGCATGTCCGATGCTTCGGCAATATTTTTGATAGTGCCGTCTTTGTAGATAATGTCAATACTGTCATCTGCCGGGTCATACATATTCTTTTCGATGCTGGGGGTAGAGACAAAATAGTTCGCTTCGGAAAGAGTTATACCTAATTGCTGGCTGATGTGCAAAGTTAATTCTTTTTTTCTGTCCTCACTAATCGGTTCCGATGAAATTTCTACTTTAAAGATATTTCGGTTTATCATTCCCGTGCTTAAAGTAGAAAGTACCTTGTCTGTATGGGTGCTCCACACTTTCAAGGCTGTCCATATATCATTGTCGTCTAGCTGGATAAAATTCTCCAGACAGTCGGGGTTATGATAGAATTCCGTAGGATTGATATCATTGTAAAGGAAAAAACGCAATGCGGGTGATGCAAACAGTTCCACTCTTTGGGAAGCTAATTCTTTGGCACGTAATAGAGTACTAATCAGCATCTTTTCGTATGCGACGGATGTCTTATGCAGGTATACTTGCCAGTACATCAAGCGACGTGCCGTGAGGAAATTCTCAATAGAATAGATCCCTTTGGATTCGATAACGAGTCGGTCATCCGCTACATCAAGCATTTTGATAATTCGGGCGGAACCGATGTTTCCTTCTGTCACGCCTGTATAAAAGCTGTCACGGCGAAGATAATCAAGTCTGTCCATATCCAACTGACCGCTTACGAGTTGATGCAGAAAGCGTTTCGGATATTCGTCCTTGAAGATTTGGATGGCAAGACTAAGCTGACCGTTCATCTCTTTGTTCATCCGTTCCATCAGCATGAGGGAAATCTCTTCGTGGGAGACTCCTTTTACTATAGTATCTTCCAGTACATGTGAGAAGGGACCATGTCCTATATCATGTAACAGGATGGCCGCCTGTACAGCTTCCGCTTCGCTGTCAAAAATAAAATTACCTTTAGAAGCCAGTTGGGTGATAGCTTCACTCATCAGGTGAAAAGCACCTAAAGAGTGTTGGAAGCGGGTGTGTTGCGCACCGGGGTATACAACAGATGATAATCCTACCTGCTTGATGCGGGTAAGACGCTGCAAAAGGGGATGCCGTACTATATCGTACAGTAACCCCTTTGGAATATTGATGAACCCGAATACGGGGTCGTTAATTATCTTTCTTTCGTAAGGCATTCGTTTTCTTTAGAGATCCTTTTTCTCTTTTCAGAGAATTGCTTTGAGTTGTTCAGCCATTTGCGCCTGTACTTCTTGTGCGGCGGTGCGGGCAGCTTCTGCAAATTTCTCTGTTTTATCTACGTAGATAATACCACGTGAGGAGTTAACAATTAATCCGCATGTACTGTTCATTCCGTATTTACAAACTTCTTCGAGCGAGCCGCCTTGTGCTCCTACACCTGGTACGAGAAGGAAATGGTTCGGAACAATTTTACGAATATCTTCGAAAGCGCGTCCTTGAGTAGCACCTACCACATACATCATACGGTCGTCACTAGCCCATTCTTGTGATTTACGTAATACTTTCTCGAACAGACGTTCGCCGTTTACATCTTCTGTTAGTTGGAAGTCATGTGAACCTTTGTTGGAAGTCAATGCCAACAGAATCACCCATTTACCTTCATAGGTAAGGAACGGAGTAACGCTGTCTTCGCCCATATAAGGAGCTACCGTTACAGAGTCGATATTAAGTTCTTCAAAGAAGGTGCGGGCATACATTGCAGAAGTATTTCCGATGTCACCACGCTTTGCGTCAGCGATGATGAATTGGTCCGGATAATTATCTTTGATGTATTTTACTGTCTTTTCAAATGCGATCCATCCTTTTACGCCCATGCTTTCATAGAAAGCCAGATTGGGTTTATAGGCGATGCACAAATCAGCTGTCGCGTCAATGATGGCCTTGTTGAATGCAAAGATCGGATCTTCTTCTTTCAACAGATGCTCCGGGATTTTCTTGATGTCAGTATCAAGTCCTACACAAAGGAATGATTTTTTGCGCTTTATGTTTTCAAATAATTGTTGCTTATCCATCTTATTATTTACTATTATACAATTTACTATTGACTATTTCTAAGAAATCATTTTCAACTATCAACTCTTCATTTTTCTAAAGTTCGCTTTCTTTCAAGCGTTCCGCGTTTTCCGCTACGATCAGGTGATCGATACAGTCTTGAATATCCCCGTCCATGAATGCAGCAAGATTATAAATCGTGTAATTGATGCGATGGTCGGTGATTCGTCCCTGTGGATAGTTGTAGGTGCGGATTTTAGCAGAACGGTCTCCGGTCGATACCATTGTTTTACGCTTGGAGGCAATGTCATCGATGTATTTCTGATGTTCCTTGTCATAGATAAATGTACGGAGACGGGCCAAAGCACGTTCCTTATTTTTCGGTTGGTCACGTGTTTCGGTACATTCAATGAGTATTTCTTCGGCAATGCCAGTATTCGGGTTCTTCCAGATATAACGCAGACGTACTCCGGATTCTACCTTATTTACATTCTGTCCACCGGCACCACCACTTCGGAAAGTATCCCATTTGATTTCTCCTTCGTTGATGACTACATCGAATTCTTCAGCTTCGGGAAGTACCGCCACTGATGCGGCAGAAGTATGAACACGTCCTTGCGTCTCGGTAGCAGGAACGCGCTGTACGCGGTGTACTCCCGATTCATATTTTAAAATTCCATATACATTATCGCCCGTGACACTACAAACAACTTCTTTGAATCCTCCTGCTGTCCCTTCGTTTGCATTGGAGACTTCCATCTTCCAACCTTTGGTTTCACAGAATTTGGCATACATACGAAAGAGGTCACCGGCAAAGATAGCTGCTTCATCACCTCCTGCACCGCCACGGATTTCAAGAATTGCGTTCTTGCTGTCTTGCGGATCGGCAGGGACAAGCATCAGTTTGATTTCTTCTTCCAATACCGGAAGGCGCTCTTGACTATTGTCCATTTCTTCTTTCGCCATCTCGCGCATTTCAGCATCCGATTCATTAGCAAGGATATTTTTAGCTTCTTCAATATTACCCAGTAATTGGATATATTCTTTCCTTGCTTTCATCAAGTCGTCTAATTCCTTATATTCTTTAGTCAACTTGACATAACGTTTCTGATCGGCAATCACTGCCGGGTCTGTGATAAGGGTAGATATTTCTTCAAAACGGGCTACGAGTCCGTCTAATTTTTCTAATATGGTACTGTTATCTGCCATTCTTTAGTATCTAAATTCTCCGAATTCGCTCTTAATGATTAATTCTGTTTGCTCACATGCTTCAACACGTCCTACAATCTGTGCCGGAATACCGAATGACTTGGAAATAGCAATTACTTCTTCTGCATGTTCCGGTGACAAATAAACTTCGAGGCGATGTCCCATATTGAATACCTTGTACATTTCTGCCCAGTCCGTACCACTTTGTTCTTGAATAGTTTTGAATAAAGGAGGAACAGGGAAAAGATTATCTTTTACTACACGAACGTTTTCAACAAAGTGTAAAACTTTGGTTTGTGCACCACCGGAGCAGTGCACCATTCCGTGGATTTCCGGGCGCAGTGCATCGAGTAATTTCTTCACTACTGGTGCGTATGTACGAGTAGGGGAGAGCACTAACTTGCCTGCATCAATTGGAGAGTCTTCTACACTGTCTATCAATTTTAACTTGCCGGAGTAAACTAATTCTTCAGGAACTGCAGCATCGTAGCTTTCCGGATATTTTTCAGCAAGATATTTTCCGAATACATCGTGACGGGCACTTGTCAAACCATTGCTGCCCATACCGCCATTGTATTCTTTTTCGTAAGTAGCTTGTCCGTAAGAAGCCAAACCAACGATCACGTCACCCGGACGAATATTGGCATTGTCGATAACGTCTGAACGTTTCATGCGACAAGTTACGGTAGAGTCAACGATGATCGTACGAACCAAGTCGCCGACATCAGCAGTTTCACCACCGGTTGCGTATACCCCTACACCCATTTCACGGAGTTCGGCCAGCAATTCATCTGTTCCATTGATGATGGCGGAGATTACTTCTCCGGGAATCAACAGTTTATTACGTCCAATGGTAGAAGAGACAAGAATATTGTCTACGGCACCTACACAAAGCAGGTCGTCGATATTCATAATCAATGCATCCTGCGCAATACCTTTCCAAACGGACAAATCACCCGTTTCTTTCCAGTACATATAAGCGAGAGATGATTTGGTTCCGGCACCATCGGCATGCATAATATTGCAATATTCCGGGTCACCTCCCAATATGTCCGGGATAATTTTGCAAAACGCTTTTGGAAAGATTCCTTTGTCGATGTTCTTGATGGCGTTGTGCACATCTTCTTTTGATGCGCTTACTCCACGCATCATGTATCGTTGATTACTCATGAGTTATAGAATTATTTTGTATACGGCTGCAAAAGTACAGCTTTTTTTTGGTACAGCCAACTAGGTACTGGCAAATGTTAATCATTAACTATTTTACTTTAGAATATTCTCTTGAAAAGGAGAATAATAATAGAAAATTAAGAGTTAAAATCATAGTAATGAAAACTGTGATTTTAACTCTTAATATATAAGGGTTTTATCTAATGAAAAAATGTCAGAATAAATATTTCAGATAATATCTAGTCTCTCTCTTTGTAAATCATTTTTTTAGAATTCTACTTTCGGAGCCTTCTCACTACCTTCCTCTGCTTCAAAATATGCTTTCTTATCGAAACCGAACATTCCCGCGAAAATATTCTTCGGGAAACGGCGGATATTGGTATTATAAGCTTGTGCTGCATCATTGAAGTCTTTGCGTGCTACATTGATGCGGTTTTCTGTTCCTTCCAGTTGAGCTTGAAGTTCCAGAAAGTTCTGGTTAGCTTTCAGATCCGGATAATTCTCGGTAATAGCTAATAATTTGCCTAGTGCTGATGTTACAGCACCTTGTGCCTTTTGATATTGCGCTAACTTTTCCGGTGTCAGATCGGCAGCGTCTACTTTGATTTGAGTAGCCTGGCTACGTGCGGCAACAACTCCTTCCAATGTTTCCTTCTCATGTGTCGCATATCCTTTCACTGTGTTTACCAGATTAGGAATCAAGTCGGCACGACGTTGGTATTGAGTTTCTACATTTGCCCATTTACCGGTAACATTCTCGTCCATAGTAACCAGACCGTTATATACACTTACTGCCCATATGACAAGGATAGCCACAACGGCTAAGATGATAATAATTGACTTCTTCATGTTTCTAATTATTCTATAGTTTTTGTTAATTTATCAGGGTTTTGACGAACGTCCCAGACTGTCACAATGATTACATCCTTATTAGCATCAACGTAATAAATAAGTTTATAATTAGTGTCTACTACTAATGCTCTGTAACAGAGTGTAACTCTTTCTGAAGTGTTTAGAATGTTTCCCGCATTTGGGAAAGTTTTAAGTATCTCTGCTTCTTTGATAAGTTTATTATGCAATTTAGCAGCTATACGTTCGTTTTTTGTATATTGTAATGTTTGTAAATAAACTAATTCTAGCGTTTGCAAAGCCGATTGAGTCCAAACAATATTTGTCATTTCATATAATATTTGAGAACATCCTCATGTGAAACAATCCTTCCTGCCTTGACATCTTCCATACCTCTGTTGATTGCAGTCTCTAATTCTTCTTCAGTATGTGGTAATAACCATGATCTTTGTTCCAGTTCATTGGAGAATCGAAGCATTTCTTTGAGCTGATTGTCTTCCATTAGCATTACTCGTTCCATAATTTTCTGTCTCATGGTGATGGTATCCATACCGTAAGAACCAGTTGGTTCATGGACAACTTTTTCTTGTTCTTTTTTTTCTTGATATTCCTTATTCTCTTTCATTTTTTTCTGTCTTAGTCATTAGGTAAAGTTACTAATTTATTTCGAAACTAGGGCATTGGATAACATTTATTTTAGAAACGAGAACCGGCACCACCACCACCTCCCATTCCTCCGCCAAAGCTGCCTCCACCGAAGCCGCCTCCGCCTCCGAAACTACCTCTACCTCCGCCAAAGCCCCCGATAAATGGACCGCCTCCGCCACCTCCCCGGTGATGGTAGTCATTATCATAACTTTGCTGGCGGCGCATGATGGTATGTCCGCAGTTTCTACATGTATAGGTGACATCTTCTGTCTTCACTCCATTAATCCGGGATACGACTCTGCTTCCTGTTCTCTGCATTTGGTGTTTGCTGCATTTCGGACAACGGCTTTGCCTACGTGCAGAAAAGAAAGCAAGACCTCCACCGATGACAATAAAGCAAAGGATGGCAAGAACAAAATCAAAGGAGCCACCGTCGTTCGAATCGGAGAGGGCATCGTTTTCCATGGAACCGTCAAGACGCTGGCAAGTTGCTTTAAGGCCAGCCACCATTCCTGCATTCCAATTTCCGTCTTTCAGGTAAGGAATCATATATTTGGTTTGAATCCTTTTGCAGATCGCATCGGGGAGCACTCCTTCCAGGCCATAACCGGTATAAAACTGGATACAACGTTGATCCGTAACCAACAAAATAACCAATCCGTTATTTTTATCTTTCTTCCCTACACCCCATTGATTGAGTAGCTGGTGGCAGAAGTTGAAACAATCTTCTTCTCCGATTGAAGGAACTACGGCAACCACCGTTTCAATTCCTGTTTGTTGTTCCAAGGCATAAAGCATGGAGTCTATACTGTCACAAGCTGCCTGTGAAAGTATGCCGGCCGGGTTGCAAACATATTGCATTTTGTTTTGCAGGTGAACTTTCGGGAGGTTGTCCACCGTGTATACTTTCTCTTGAGCTTGTAGTGGGAACAGAAGAAAAGTAGCTAGTATAAAAGTCAATATTGATTTCATAACGATTATTTTACGTTTGCAAATATAGAAACTTTTTCTGTTATGAATCTAAAACTCCTTGTTATAATAGGTTTAATGAATGTATCGCCCGACGAATGCACGGACTCGGTCGGTGTATTCCTGTTTATTCTCTTTGTATGAAACTGCATGAGCCGCTCCTGGAACAATCCATAGTTCTTTGGGTCCCGGTTTGGCTTCGTAGAGCGAATATACCATCCAGGTAGGCACATACGTGTCTTTATCCCCGTGAATAAACAGCATCGGAAGCTGTGATTTGGCTACTTGTTTCAGTGAGGAAGCCTCTTTAAAATTCCATCCATATTTCTTCTCGCAAAGCCAGCTTGTGGTATACATGAGTGGAAAAGGGGGAAGGTGGAAACTAGCTTTAAGCTCATGTGAGAATTCGTCCCATACACTGGTGTAGCCGCAATCTTCCACAAAGCATTTAACAAATGGTTTCTGTTCCTCACCGGACACCATCATGGTTGTCGCACCTCCCATTGAAATGCCGTGTACAACCATTTGTGTACTATCTCCGAAAATCTCATTGGCAATGTTCATCCATTGCAATACGTCCCAACGGTCTTTCCATCCCATCTGGATGGCTGGGCCTTCACTTTCTCCCTGATGTTGCAGGTCGGGAAGTAATATGTTATATCCTAAATCTCGATTATACAGATAACCAATCATAAACATACGGATAGCATTATCTGTATGTCCATGCACAATGACTGCTGTCTTACTGGTGGGTTGGGGAGCAGCAACATAATACGCATGAAGTTGTATTCCGTGCGGATTGATGATGAATGTATCTTTCAGTGCATCCACTTGTTTCAGGCTGTCCACCCATGGACGTAGGAAAGGGTAGTTTCTATACATGAAGGGATAAGAGTCAGCATCTTTAGACAAAATCTTGGCATTCGGAGTCAATGAAAAGTTTAACATATAAAAACTTCCTCCGATGGTGCAGCCGGTCAATGCCAGCATGATAATAATGATGCTATATACAACTTTTCTCCTCATAAAAACTCTCTCTAATCCTTATTTATGCCATATCTCCCATGCGGCAAATGCCTGGAGCAGCAGCATTTCCAGACCGTTTTTAACAACAGCCCCTTGTGCTTCTCCTTTTTTCATGAACAGCGTAACATTCGGATTATATAACAAATCATAGAGCAAATGGTTTGGAGTCAGTAGCTCATAAGGAATATTAGGGCAGAAATCTACCTTAGGAAACATACCTACGGGAGTACAGTTGACGATGATTGTATATTCTGCCATAATTTCGGGAGTCAGTTCCTCATAAGTCAGCATATCATCGGCTTTGTGGGTGCGTGATACGAATATACTTTCAATACCCAGGTTTTTCAGCCCGTGGTAGACGGCTTTGGAAGCTCCGCCGGTACCCAGAATCAATGCTTTTTGGTGATGAGGCTGCAATAAAGGTTGAATGGATTGAGTAAATCCGATGATGTCGGAGTTGTAGCCAACCAGTTTGACTTTCCCTTTCTGCTGGCGGATGATTTTAATGACATTCACAGCACCTATCTTTGCGGTATCACGGTCGAGTTCATCCAAAAAAGGAATCACTTGTTCTTTGTAGGGGATAGTCACATTAAGCCCGCATAAATTGGGATTCTCTTCGATAACTTCCATGAAGTTATTAATGCTGGGAATTTCAAAATTCACATACTCTGCATTGATACCTTCGGATTTGAATTTCTCATTAAAGTATCCGATAGAAAAAGAATGTCGCAGAGGGTAGCCGATTAAACCATATTTTTCCATAATCATTTATTGCTTAGTTGGGTTATTGGGTTTACTTTTTAGAAGACGTACTATTTCTTTTACTTTACCGTCAGGGTATTTGTCTTTATAGTATTCCGTCAAATCTTCGTATATCCAGAAATTATAAGGGCGGCCGATAAAGATATTGAAAGTGTTAGATGACTTCTCGCCGTCAATGCCTAATTTCAATTTTATATGGTTGTATATTTGGTCGTCAGGAGGAATAAGTCTGCAAGTTTTGGCTATTTCAGTCGTTATTCCATACATACCATGAGCTTCTGCTTCTTCGATTGCGAATTCCTTTTTTGTTATAGGAAAGCCATCAGAATTGAGTAATGTATATGTACCGGAGTTCTTTTCCTGAATAGATATACTGTATGATTCTCCATTGGTATAGGGAGATTTACTCTCTAAATCGGCTTTTATTTTTTCTTTAATTTCGTCCGTTTCTACATCTATGCCATATTCTACGGCAACGATATCGAATTTCTGTTCAGATTGAGAGGGGGGGCTGGTAATTACTAAACCTTGTTTCTGGTC
Organism: Bacteroides sp. OF03-11BH; assembly: GCF_003604005.1. Lineage (NCBI taxonomy): Bacteria > Pseudomonadati > Bacteroidota > Bacteroidia > Bacteroidales > Bacteroidaceae > Bacteroides > Bacteroides sp. OF03-11BH. The sequence continues at coordinate 115,489 of NZ_QTMW01000010.1, forward strand.
AATTTCTTGTCCGTTCAGGCAGAATTTCCGGTCGAATACGGGTTCTTTCTTTGATTTCCAGGTCAGTTTACTGGAAAAAGTGATGACAGATGGTTCTTTTCCGTCATTCCAGTCTATTTCTACTTTCTCATTATCGAATGTATGATCGCCATTGAATTCCCCGAAAGTCAGATAATATTTTCCGTCTTTGCTTATTTCTGTTTGCAGACCTGTGAAATAGGCCATATAAGCTCTGGTGCGTTCGTTTAGCGGAGCGTCTTTTTCGTAGGTCTCCCCTTTGTAGATCGCTTTTATTCCTTGATTGGCGATAGAGCCTTTGGTGAGTGGATTCAGTAAGTCATTGCCTTGAGCATCCTGTACTGAAATGTAAAGAACTATGGGAGCAAAATCCCATATTAGGTCATCTCCTCCATTGTTTGCCGGATCACAAGAGGTGAAATTGATACAACAAAAAATGCAGAGTAGAAATAGTCCAATTGATTTTGTTGTTTTCATAAGGTTACATTATTAGGTTATTTGGTTGCGGTATAAAGAGTGCAGATACCAAAGGTCAGCCGTTTGAAGTTGACTTCGCTAAAACCGGCTCGGGCGATGACTCCTTTCATGACTTCCCCTTGAGGAAATACTTTGATGGTGTCCGGCAGATAGCGGTAGGCACTGTTATCTTTGGATAGAAGCTTACCCAATAATGGAATGACGACTTTAGAGTAGATGGAAAACAGTTGTTTCATCGGGAAGCGGTCCGGAGTGGTAAGTTCCAGAATAACAAGATGACCGCCCGGTTTCAGTACGCGGCACATCTCGGAGAGCCCTTTGTCGAGGTCTTCGAAGTTGCGGATACCGAAAGCTACAGTAATAGCGTCAAAATCATTGTCGGCAAAAGAGAGTGAAGTGCAGTCCTCCCGGGCAAAAGATATTTTATCCGACAGTCCTTCCTTTTTTACTTTTTCACGTCCCACATTCATCATACCTTCCGAGATGTCCGTGCCGATTAGTTCGGCAGGTTGCAGTTTGCGGCAGGCGAGGATGGCAAAATCCCCTGTACCGGTCGCTACATCCATCATTCGCTGCGGTTGAAAAGGGTGTAACCAGGCAATAGCTTTTTTGCGCCAGCTGCGGTCGATACCTAAAGATAAGGTATGGTTCAGCTTGTCGTAGGCATGTGCGATGTTGTCGAACATACGTTCCACTTGCTCGGTCTTTTTTCCTTCTTCGTCGTAAGGCTTGATATGTTGTTGCGGGTAATCCATTTTTTAGTTGATAGTTGATAAATGATAGTTGATAGTTGAAGAAGATAGTTGATAAATGATAGTTGGAAGATGACAGAGTTAATAGTTATATGCGATAAGCTGCATATTAACTATCATTTATCATCTATCAACTATCATTTATTATCTGTCATTTATCGCTTATCAGCTGTTCAAAAAAGTTTCGACGTTTTTGAATATACGTTCAGCGATATTGCTAGTATCTTCTTTCACGAATTTCTCACCGGTGATGTTTTCGAACAATTCGATGTAGCGGTCACTGATACTTTGTACGATAGCCGGAGTCATTTCCGGTACTTTCTGACCGTCTTTGCCTTGGAAGCCGTTTTCCATCAACCATTCGCGAACGAATTCTTTAGAAAGTTGTTTCTGCGGTTCGCCTTTTTCGAAACGTTCCTGATAACCTTCAGAGTAGAAATAGCGGCTTGAATCCGGAGTGTGGATTTCGTCCATCAGGTAGATAGTGCCATTGTGCTTACCGAATTCGTATTTTGTATCTACGAGGATCAGTCCGCGCTCTGCTGCGATTTCAGTACCGCGTTTGAAAAGGGCTAATGTATATTTTTCGAGAATTTCATACTCTTCCGGAGTAGCCAGTCCTTGTTTTAGGATTTCTTCTTTAGAGATGTCTTCGTCGTGCAATCCCATTTCAGCTTTCGTAGTCGGAGTAACGATGGGTTCCGGGAATTTCTGGTTTTCGCGCATTCCGTCCGGCAACTTCACGCCGCAAATTTCGCGTACGCCGCTTTTGTAAGTACGCCATGCGCTACCACACAGGTAACCGCGTACAATCATTTCTACCGGAAAACCTTCACACAATACGCCTACCGTTACCATTGGGTCCGGAGTAGCCATTTTCCAGTTCGGACAGATGTCAGTAGTGGCATCGAGGAATTTAGCTGCAATCTGGTTCAGCATTTGTCCTTTGTAAGGAATACCTTCAGGAAGTACTACGTCAAAGGCCGAAATACGGTCGGTTGCTACCATGACGAGTTTTTCACCGTTGATGTTGTACACATCGCGCACTTTTCCGTGGTACACGCTTTTCTGTCCCGGAAAGTTGAAATCTGTTTTTGTTAATGCTTTCATTGTCTTTATTATAATTACAAATTACAAGTTACAAATAACAAGTCGCAATAGGATTCCGAATCTAAAGACGATTAGTCTTTGGCCAGTTTCACCGGACGTTCGCCGTTGATAACCAGTTGTTCGTTTTTCCGTTTCTCCCGTTCGGCTTTCGCTTCTTTGTCGAATTTTTCGTAAGCATCCACGATACGTTCCACCAGTTTATGGCGTACGATATCTTTTTTATTCAGTTCAACAAAACTGATACCTTTCACTCCCTTTAAGATGCGGAGAGCTTGCACCAATCCCGATGTTTGTGAAGCGGGGAGGTCAATCTGTGTCATGTCTCCCGTCACAATCATTTTGGTGTTCATACCCATACGGGTGAGGAACATTTTGATTTGCTGTGTGGTAGTATTCTGGGCTTCGTCCAAAATGACGACCGCATCATTCAGCGTGCGTCCGCGCATAAAGGCTAACGGGGCAATCTGGATAATGTTCAATTCCATGTATTCCTTTAACTTGGCAGCAGGTATCATATCTTGCAGGGCATCGTATAAAGGTTGCAGGTATGGGTCGATCTTATCTTTCATGTCGCCGGGCAGGAAACCGAGCTTTTCTCCGGCTTCTACGGCGGGGCGGCTAAGGATGATTTTTTTGATTTCTTTATTCTTCAATGCACGTACGGCGAGGGCGATAGCGGTGTATGTCTTTCCCGAACCTGCCGGACCGATGGCAAATACCATATCATTCTTGGCGAATCCTTCTACCAGTTTCAACTGGTTTTCACTTCGGGGGATGATAGGTTTTCCTGTGACACTGAACACAATCACGTTTCCTGTCTGTTCCGCTTGCGGCGCATTTCCTTTTATAATGTCAATGATAACTTCTTCTTTCAGTGAATTATATTCGGCGCAGTACTTTTCAAGTTTGGTGATATTTTCTTCGAAAGCACACATTTCTTCCTCGTCGCCCAGCACTTTGATGACATTGCCTCGGGCAACTATGCGTAGCTTTGGATATAAAGCTTTAATTAACTGTATGTTGGCGTTGTTTACGCCGTAAAAAATAACCGGATCAATGTCCTCAAGAACAATCAGCTTCTCTATCATTAAGTTGTATTAAAGAAAAATTTCTGCAAATTTAATGAAACGTTTTGGATTCTCTGATTGTTTGGAGGTGAATTTTACTGCAATTTACATTCATCTTCCGTTCATCGGGCAGTAATATGGAAACAACCTTGCTTCAGTTCGTATTTGATATAGCATTTTTCAGCTTGTCGTAGATCTCTTAAAACTTCGGATAGAACAAGTTTCAGTGTGTCGGCACTCACGTCCTGCATAGGGCGACCGTCTTTATCTTCCACTTTCTTAAAACGTTTCCAACTAACATCAAAAGTAGCCCCGAAACAATGTGCCGAGTTGGCGGAGGCATTTCCATTGCGACGGCGGAGACGTTTCACATCGTTTTCAGTACGTAGTACGGAGGTGATGATTACCTGATTGGGATTCAGCCCTTTGGCAGCCAATGAATCGAGAAAGTTGGAGCCGATTGTATCGAGCAATGCGCTGGCACGTGGAACGAGGTAGGGAATGGAATGTGTCAATGAATCCACTGCATAAAATTCATTATCAGTGATATGAGTCAACTTTTCTTTCATTGCTTCCGCTTCCTCTCGGTCTGCCAGCGGGCTAATACCTATCTTTTTAGCGACTTCCAGATGTGCATCGTTCAAATCAGGGAAAGAACGTTTGTAACTGACAACGCCACGAATATTGTGCGGCTTGTTCAATTTCAGTGACATGTCTTTCTTTTTGCAGCTTGAAGTAAGCGTTGTAAGCCCAATAACAAGTAAAAATAGCGGTAATATGCGAAGCTTGTAAGTAGTCATTTTGTATTTTTTGCCCGCAAATATACGCTATTTTTTCATACATTCTATGCTTTGCATTATTTTCCGCCTCATATCTTTTACGGGTCACTCTAAAATATTTTCCGGTATTTCCGGATGGGTATCAAGAGTGCCTATAATGGTATAGTCCGTGTTATCTATTGTTGTCTTCAGCGTTGGTATTATCAAATAGTCACTTCTAGTAAGAGCCTTGTTAATCAGTTGCTCCCAATCTACCTTTAAATATCTTTGTATAAGATTGATAACTGCATTTACACTTGTAACTCCATCAAATAGTTCAAATCTTAATTTGTGAGGGGTGGGAGGGGTTGATGCATCCGTGAAATTTCCTTGTTCGTCAGATGCATAATTTAATGTTAAATAAGGTATGGCGTATGTAGGAGATGAGTTGCCGAAACCATTTTCTAATTTGACTGAAAAATCGTATGTTCCTTTGGCTATCGGATTTTGGGATAGTTCGTTTTTGGAGTCGCTATATCGGAAGAAATAGCAATCTTTAGATTCATTGTTAATCAAATAGACCACAGTGCCATTGGACAGTGCCGGATGATTACTTTCTTTTATTGCGTATGCCAAATAACTGTCTATAATTTTAATTTTTAATTCAACTATTTCGTTGGTGATATTATCTTTTACTTTCACCTTTGTTTCTCCTTTCTTTTTGGGGGTAACTTTTAAACTTCCCATTCCTATTGAGCTGGATAAATCTACATCGATGCTTAAAATATCAGTTTCTTCTACAGTCACGGTATAGTCTCTGTTTCCACCTCTAATGGTAATATCTGTTGCTCTTAATAAAGGTTGTTCGTAATACTCTTTTTCAAAGGATAAAGGATATATCTTTTCTTCATTATTATTGCCACAGCTAAAAAAGATAATTGTACAGAGGAATGAAAGTAGTGCTCCAAGTAAATGTTTTGTTTTCATGATTATTTTGTTTTATAGTTTTGCAGGAGAGATATAGTCTTATAAGTTCCTGTGTTGACGTTGGAGGCAAATATAAAGATTTTATCGATATGTTGGAGTAAATAGTGTATTTATTTCCTGTCCTCCAGCTATTTTCATACATTTGTAGCGGTTTATAAAAATAGGCCACTTTCCCACTAAACATAACACACATGAAAACAGATTTCGATTACAATTCTATGCCCGTTAGCTTCGCTCATTGCTTGAATGGACATTGTTTGCGTGCGGACAAATGTTTGCGGCGACAAGTAACTCTCCGAATGCCGAAAGAGCGGGCTGCTGTAATGGTTATTAATCCCGAACATGTCACTTCCGATGGTGTAGACTGCACTTACTTTATTGATGAAAAGCCGGTGTTGTTTGCACGGGGTATGAAACATTTGCTGGATCGGGTGCCGCTTGCTGATGCCACCGTTATCAAACGACAGATGATAGCCTACTTTGGCAAAACGATCTATTACCGTTGTTGCAACAAGGAGCGGCTGATTAAACCGAAGGAGCAGGAATACATACAGGGACTTTTCCGCAGGCGGGGAGTTACAGAAACGCCTCAATTTGACGAATATATAGAATACTATGATCTTGGGTAAGTATATCCGTTAGTTCCGGTAGTCCCACATATTGTGGGAAAGTATTCTTTTATATTATGGGAATTTATTCCCGCAAAATAAGGGAATAAATTCCCTCCAGCTAGGGAATCTTTTCCCATAATATATGGGACTACCGGGGACTGTAATACCCTGATAATAGTTGACTGCCTTTTTTCTTATCTTCGGGTTGGGTTGACATTTATTATGTAGGTATTATATAGCAGTCCCGGTATGAGAAATGCATGATGAAAGTATGAGAAATACCGGTTTTTTATGACATTTCAGGCAAAATACTATGAGAAACAGCTTTTTGAAAAGTATTTCTCATAGTGCTATTGCTTTGAATTACAGGTAATTATTCTATGGATTATGAGAATATGAGAAATGATTTTGCAAAATCATTTCTAGTGGCGCGACATTCCGGGATTATTGTAACTGTATACAAAGAATGAGCGATATGGCTTCACGACTTATTACATATTTTGTGTTACATATTTTATGTAACATAAAGAACGTAATAAATCCGGAATGTTCAAAGAAGATTTATTCGAGTTATATATAAAAAACAAACGCTGATGAGAACAAGTAATCATGCTTTTCTCATCAGCGTATATTAGTTGGATTACAACTATTTCTTATCTTTTTTCTCGTCAGCTTTTGTTGCAGGCTTTTCCTCCGTTTTGCTTTCCGGATTGATAATACCCTTCACTGTTTCACCGATAGGAAGCTTGTCCAATACGCCAAGGCTCGGAGCTACTGTCTTTACTAATGTGTTCAGGAAATTGCTAGTTCCACCGTTTCCTCCGTCGAATACAGTGATATTTCCTAAGTTCATGTGTTCGAACGCCTTCACCTGTTCGCCGGCGATTTCCTTCCACTGGTCTACCATCTTATATTGGATAGCGATAGCTGGATTCGATTCAGCTGCTCTTACCATTGCTTCGAAACCTTCTGCTTCCGCAAGTAATGATTTCTTCTTACCTTCCGCTTCTGCTTCCAGTTTCAATTGGATAGCTTTTGCTTCCGCTTCGGCTTGTGCTAAAGTAGCCTTTGCGCGTGCTTCCGCTTCGCGGGTAATCTTTTCAGCGATGGCATTTGCTTGCAGGATAGCTTCCTGTCTGGCGATTTCCGCAGGAACAATTTTTTCAGCCTTCAATGAAGATTCCACTTTCCGTGCCTTAGCTTCTTCCACTTCCTTTTGCGCAATTTCGCGTGCAGTTTGTACGGCAGCTTCCGATTTTGCGGCAGCTTCACCTGCTTGCTTATCGGCATTAGCTTGTGTTACAGCTAGTTCTGCATTGGAGAGTGCTACCTCTTTCTGTGCGTCATTTCGTCCGATGGCAGCTTTCTTGGCAGCTTCCGCCTGTTTGATTTCCATATCCGAGTTTAGTTCGGCAACACGGCTTTCTTTTTCTGTATTTGCCTGCTCGATACGGATATTCTTTTCAGCTTCAGCCTTTGCTACTTGTGATTCTTTTTCTGCATTGGCAATGGCTACTTGTGAGATTCTGTCCTTATCTGCATTTGCAACGGAGATTTCCTGTAGTTTTTTGGTTTCTGCAATAGCAATATCCTGATCTTTGCGGGTTTCTGCTACTTTTGTTTCACGCTCCTTTATTTGATTAGCAATTTTGATAGCACCCAGCTTTTCCTGTTCTTCGATGTTAGCCTGTGCCTCGTTCAGTGCTTTACTTTCAGCTTCCTTACCTAAATTGACAATGTAGTTGGCAGCATCGCGAATATCACTGATGTTGATGTTCATCAGATACAAACCGAATTTGCGAAGTTCAGTATCAATATTATCTTTCACTTTAGCCAGGAACTTATCCCGGTCAGAATTTAATTCTTCGATAGTCATATCGGCGATCACCATACGCATCTGACCATATACAACATCAGTAATTAAGTTCTGCTTGTCATCCATCGTCAGACCCAGCATACGTTCTGCGGCATTCTGCATCACTTCGGGATCTGTGCTGATGGCTACGGTGATTGTAGTCGGCACATCTACACGAATATTCTGAGCGGATAGCGCACCGGTCAGTTTACATTCGATCTGCATGGGTTTCATGGACAGGAATTCGTAGCCTTGAATAATAGGCCATACGAAGGCTGCACCACCGTGGTATAGTTTTGCCGACTTTTTATCTCCTCCCGTTTTACCATATACGACGAGTACCTCGTCACTCTTACATTTGCGGTAACGGGAAAGGATACCAATGAAGGTAAGCAAAATGACTGCCACTAATATAGCAGCCATTATCAACATTTCTTGTGTCATAAAATTATGTATTTGAATAGTTATTGAATGAACAGTGTTCCGTCTTTGTAACTGGTGATGATTGTTCGGTCTCCAGTCTGGTATGTTTTTCCGGATTCGGAGATGACGTCTACTTCACGCATGGCTCCGTCCCGGGTGGTCTGTACAGTATATTTGCTGTCGCTTTGCTTGAAGTAGATGGTACATTCTCGTCCCACAAGTTGATCTGTCTGTTCAGAATGATTCACTTGTTGCAGTTGATAAGCTTTCTTATAGAGAAACCACACAGCGAGAATAAAGAAAAGACCCACCAGAATTCCGATGACATAACTTTGAATTTCAGTGTTTCCCGCTAAATACATGTACCAGCCGAATCCGATTCCAAAATGAGTTAGTCCTTTAAAAGAAACTACGCTACTGATGTCAGCATCTACGTCTACATCTGCATCTATGTCTCCGAAAAAGATGGATAGAACGAATTGGATTACAAATATTCCTGTTGTCACAAGGGCAATAATAAGGAAAATGGTACTACTCATAATTGTGAGGTATTAGTGAATCATGATTATTTTGTTCTCCAAATATACAGGTTTATGCGAATTATACAAAGATAAATGAGATAAAATGACTACTTTTGCGCGCGAAAACCCTAAAAAAGAGGAATTAGCGTGCAAAGGTATTTTATTTATTTGGCTTACGACGGAACCAATTATCACGGTTGGCAGATTCAACCGAATGGGATTAGTGTGCAGGAATGTCTGATGAAGGCATTGTCTACCTTTCTGCGTCGCGAAATTGAAGTAATAGGAGCAGGCCGGACGGATGCGGGAGTGCATGCCTCTCTGATGGTTGCTCATTTTGATTCCGATGAACTGTTGGATACTACTTCTGTAACTGATAAATTAAATCGTCTGCTACCTCCCGATATTTCCATTTATCGTGTTTGCCGGGTTCGGCCGGATACCCATGCCCGTTTTGATGCGACTGCGCGAACTTATAAATATTATGTGACGACATCGAAATATCCTTTTAACAGGCAATATCGCTGGCGTCTTTATAACCAGTTGAATTATGAACGCATGAACGAAGCAGCGCGTATCCTTTTCGAGTACAACGATTTTACGAGTTTCAGTAAACTTCATACGGATGTAAAGACCAATATTTGTCATATCACTCATGCAGAATGGACGCAGGAAGAAGATGCTACCTGGGTGTTTACCATTCGTGCCGACCGTTTCTTGCGGAATATGGTGCGAGCCATTGTAGGCACGCTCATTGAAGTGGGACGCGGGAAACTGACTGTTGAAGGTTTCCGGCGGATTATAGAACAGCAGGACCGTTGTAAAGCCGGGACATCTGCTCCGGGGCAAGCCCTGTTTCTGGTCAACGTGGAATACCCGGAAAGTATATTTGAATGTGATGACCAGCAATCATCCATAACCGGCGAACCGTCTGTCGCTGATAACTTATAATTGGTAATTAGTAAATAATAAATATTCTCATGTGGTTATTATTAGCATTCCTCTCGGCTACTTTGCTGGGCTTTTATGATGTATTCAAGAAGAAATCGTTGAAAGATAATGCAGTACTTCCTGTTTTGTTTCTAAATACATTCTTTTCCAGTCTCATCTTTCTACCGTTTATCCTGATATCCGTTTATCAACCGGACTTGTTGGGAGGAACAATATTCAATGTTCCCGTTGCTGGTTGGGAACAGCATAAATATATTATCATCAAGTCGTTCATCGTATTGTCTTCGTGGATATTCGGATATTTCGGAATGAAACATTTACCCATAACCATTGTGGGACCTATCAATGCCACCCGTCCGGTGATGGTGCTCGTGGGAGCTATGCTGGTATTCGGTGAACGATTGAATCTCTATCAATGGATTGGTGTGATGCTGGCTATTGCCTCTTTCTTTATGTTGAGCCGTTCGGGAAAGAAAGAAGGAATTGATTTTAAGCATAACAAATGGATCTTTTTTATTGTACTGGCTGCCATTACAGGTGCTATCAGTGGTTTGTATGATAAATATCTGATGAAGTCTCTGAATCCGATGTTGGTGCAATCCTGGTATAATGTTTATCAGGTGTTTATCATGTGTCCTATCCTGTTGTTGCTTTGGTGGCCTAAAAGAAAGTCCACTACTCCGTTCCACTGGGATTGGACGATTATCCTGATCTCCATTTTCCTTTCTGCTGCCGATTTTGTTTACTTTTACGCATTAAGTTACGACGATTCGATGATTTCTATCGTTTCGATGGTCCGTCGGGGAAGTGTGGTTGTTTCTTTTACTTTCGGTGCGCTTTTCTTCCGTGAAAAGAATTTAAAAAGCAAAGCGATTGACCTTATACTGGTGTTAATCGGAATGATATTCTTATATTTGGGGTCTAAAAGTTAAAACAGTTACACAAGACTGTTTGTCATAGGTTAAATAAGATAGATATGAAAATAAATAAACTTGTTATTACTATATTCTTCTCTGCTGTCGGACTTTTTGTTTCGACTGCTCTTCAGGCACAAGAGGCCAAAACGTTGTTTGTGAATATGCCGGATTCTCTAAGCCCCTTGCTTACAAAAGTGAATCGTGAAGATTGCATAGACTTTCTGGAAAGTAAGATGAAAGCGCAAGTAGAAAACCGTTTTGGCAAGAAGTCGGAGATGACTGATCTTAGCAAAGACTATATCCGTATGCAAATGTCAGCTCAATCGACCTGGCAGATGAAAGTGTTGGCATTAAATGATTCAACGAACGTAATCTGTACAGTCTCTACTGTTTGTGCTCCTGCCTGTGATAGCAGCATCCATTTCTATACGGACGACTGGAAACCGCTTACAACATCTCTCTTTATTACCCTGCCCCTGATGGATGATTTTCTGAATGCTCCCGATTCAGCAGGAGTTTATGAGTTTGATGAAGCACGCCGTTCGGCAGATATGCTATTGATGAAAGCCGATTTTAATAAAGAAAATACGGAACTGACACTTACGTTAACAACCCCCGACTATATGTCAAAAGAAACAGCAGAGAAACTGAAACCGTTTCTCCGCCGCCCTGTAGTCTACCATTGGAAAAATGGAGCATTCTCAATTTAATAAGCATTCGTTGATGAACGCTATCATTTCCGGTGTGTTTGCTTCCACACTTTGAAGTAATTTGAATTGTGCTTTGGTGCGAACGAGGTTATGTTCCGGATATTTGATTTTATAATAAGTATCTCCGTTGATATAATCTGCCAGGAACCGTACACACTGCATGTATGGAAATAAAGCCGCCGCATAAGGAAGATTCTCAATCTCGATCTGAGTCAGGAATGATTTGGCTCCTTTCAGATAGCCCTTGGTAAATGCTTTGAATATTTCCATATTGAAGTTTACACGCTCAAGGTCTTTGTCGTCTTCATCACCTGTGTTGGCACCTGTACGTAAGAAGTCACCATAATCGGAGAATATAAAGCTAGGCATTACCGTATCCAGATCAATGACACAAAGCACTTTACCATCCTCGTCGAACATCATGTTATTCACTTTCGTATCGCAATGGCAAACGCGTTTGGGAAGTTTCCCTTCACGATATAAACGTTCAGCCTTACACATTTCATCTGCGCGTTTCTCTATTTCATCCAGATAGTACTTCACTTCTGCTACCCGTCCGGCAGCATCCTTCGCAACGGCTTCACGTAGTTGTTTGAGACGGAACTCCATGTTGTGGAAATCGGGTATGGTTTCACCCAATGTTTCCGGAATATCGGCCAGCATAGCCTGGAAGTTACCGAAGGCTTCTCCTGCATAATTGGAATATTCGGGATTTACCGTCTCATACGTTTTTGCACGTGGGATGAATACCATCACACGCCAATAACTGTCACCGTCAAACCAGTATGTTTTACCTTCTTCTGTTTCGAGGAAACTCAACACCTTGCGGTCTATATCCGATTCTCCGGCTTCCGTCAGTTTCTTGCGAATGTGATTGGTAACAGCGCTAATATTGGATTGAAGCATTTCTACATTCTGGAAAATGGCATGATTGATGCGTTGCAAAACATAGTCGGGAGCATCTGCTTCTTTGGTGTTTACTTTATAAGTGTCGTTGATAAGTCCTGCACCCAAAGGTTTGATTTCTTCTATCGTACCTTGGACTTTAAATTTAGCTACGATGCTAGATAAATCTTTCATGTTTTTTTTCTTTAAAAATTTATACTAAGGTTATCGATAATCATATTTAGCAGCTTCGTTGGCCTGGTTAGCCGAGCGAACGGGTACTAATGTGAAGCCCCACTGGTAATCACGGTTAGCCGGGATCTGGTGGAAAGGTTCCGGGCGAGCACCCCAACTGTCATATCCGCCTACTCCTTGTTGCTTCATATCTACACAAACCTCAACGAAATCTCTGGGAGTGATGTCGTTGACATGATGCATTCTCCGTAATACGTTGCGGGCAGCGTTCTCGTCGTGATTGGCAACCTCTTCCGGGCTGAAGTTATTCCATTGGTAAGGGTGGGGCAGAGCTTCTTCAGAGTCAAAGTCTTCGATAGAGTTGCGCAAGGCATTGAAACCGATAAGACTGTCCGCTACCAACACCAGGCCGTTTCCTTTATTAGGAGATAAAGCGATCCAACGGGTATCAGTGTGATGTCCGTTTTCCTGTGGACGCACATAGTTGAAGTACATTTGATCCGCTGTTGTCTTATATACGCCAACGAGCGTTCCGTGATTGCGGTCGATATAATTCTCTTCCGGGCCACGGCCAAAGTATTGTACATTGTTCATCTGTGCCGGCAAGCGGAAACGCACACCGATACGGGGGACTTCCAGTTTGGAGGCAGCCTTGCGGGCAGCATCACTTCCGGGAGTAAATGTAGCCATGCGGGTAGCTTCGGAAACTTCTGTTTCTGTAGGCTGCATATCCGTTGATGTGAATTTGGCATTTACGTTAACTATTCCGTTCGGATAGATTTTGTAAGTGACAACATACAAGTTGCCGGCAGCCAGTAAGTAGGTTACATTTAAGGAGACTGCTTTATCTTCTGCTGTCATGGTGGCATCCGTTATGCGGAAGTTTTTGCTTGATTGTTTCCATACCTGCAAACGTTTAGGAGTGCTGTTACCATAGTCATTATCATTAGGAGCACGCCAGAAGTTAGGCTGAATACCAAATCCGTCTTTGAAATATTCTGTACCATCTACTTTATACGAGGTTACTAATCCGCTATTCTTGTTGAATACAAAGTTTACTTTGGAGGAAGAAATGATTAATTCATCTCCTTGAATCGTTGTTTTCAATGCCGGACCGTTTGCTTTATATATACTCTTCTCTGCCTGGATAGGAAGTTGGAACTGGTCGTATGCAATTTCATATCCGGTTGGAATCAACGGTTCAGGCTCTGTGGTTGTTACACTGAAGTTGACAAAATATTCTGTTCCCGGTTGGGCTTTCAGACCATTTACCGGTACGGTGAATTCTTTAGAGGCTTGCGGAGCAATATCCAAAGATACTTTTCCACCTTTTATTGTCTTTCCGTTAGCAAGTACATTGTAGTGAATCTGATATTTTTTCAGGTTAGTGAAATAGAAACGGTTGGTGATTTTGAATATACCGGCTGCGGCATCTACTGCTTCAAAACCTACATTCTGATGTACATATTTCACTTCAGCCATTGCCGGATGCGGACCACGATCCGGATTGACAAGACCGTTGCAGAGGAAGTTACCATCGCTAGGTGCGTCTACGCCGAAGTCACCTCCGTAGGCCCAGTATTCTCTTCCATTCTTATCTTTTTGGAGAAGACCTTGGTCTACCCAGTCCCAGATATATCCACCTTGGAGATTCGGATATTTGTAAATTGCCTGCCATTGTCCCCACAGGTTTCCCGTGGAGTTTCCCATGGCATGTGCATACTCCGAAGGAGCTACAGGACGGTCGCTACCATTCTTTCCGATATTTTCCAGCCAGTCGGCACCCGGATATTGCGGAACATACATATCGGAGTTCCATTCCCATTGAGCACGTTCGTAGTTGACCGGACGATCCATCAGATCTTTGTCTGCCTCTTTCAACCACAAATAAGTCTGATAGAAATTATATCCGTTTCCGGCTTCATTTCCCAGCGACCAGAATGTAACGCTCGGATAATTCTTATTACGTTCAAACATATTGATGGTACGATCCATGTGCGGTTTCAGCCATTCGGGATTGTTACCCAGTGAACCGCCTTTCCGGAGATCATAATACATTCCGTGGCTTTCCACGTTGGCTTCATCATATACATAAAGTCCGTATTCATCACAAAGCTCATAGAAACGGCGGTCTTGCGGATAGTGGCAAAGGCGTACACTGTTTAAGTTATGTTGTTTCATCAGTTCGAAGTCACGGCGCATTAAATCCTCTGTAACATAATGACCTGTTGACGGATTATGTTCGTGGATATTTACCCCTTTCAGTTTCAGAGGCTGACCGTTGATGAATAAGCAGACATACGGTTTTCCGTTAGCAGCCTTCTGTTCGATAGGCTTGATCTCAATCCGGCGGAATCCTACATTGAAAGGAATGATTTCATTGATTTTGCCATTCTCTTTTACTGTCATCAACAATTTGTATAGATTCGGATGTTCGGAGGTCCATGTGCTGACATCTGTCAGATTCTTATCGAAAGAAAGTGTACGTACTTCGTTCGATGGAATATAGGCTGTCTTCTCTTCAGTAGCTACAACTTTTCCTTGTGCATCTAATAGTTCATAAACTAATGTAAGATTAGTTGCAGCCTTTTCGTGATTTCTCAAATCGACATTTAAACCGAAGATTCCATTTTTGTAACTGTCGTCCAGCGTAGACTTAATTCGGAAATCTTTGAGAGCTGCTTTAGGCTGTGAATACAGAAAAACATCGCGTTCAATACCACTCATACGCCAGAAGTCTTGACATTCAAGATAGGAACCGGTGCTCCAACGGAGAATTTTAACTGTAAGTACGTTCTTTCCCGGCTTCACGTAATTGTTGATAAGAAATTCTGCCGGATTCTTGGAGTCTTCGCTATATCCTACTTCTTGTCCGTTGATATATACATATACGCCGGACTTAGCTCCTGCCAAATGCAAGTAGATATCCCGCCCGTCCCAGTCTGCCGGAATATCGATGTCCCGGCGATAAACTCCTACCGGATTGGCTTCGGGAAGAGCAGGAGGTTGTGGATTGCGCGGTTTGAATTCATAACCATGATTGGTGTAGATGGCTATTCCGTGTCCTTGTACTTCCCAGTTGCCGGGCACCTGAATATCATCCCACGAATCTGTATTGGTGTTCGGATCGGTAATGTTTTCGGGAAGTTTATTATAAGAGTCTACAAAGTAGAATTTCCAGGTTCCGTTCAGCAAGCGGTAATACTTGCTTCGTTCGAACTTGCCACTCAATGCATCAGCGCGATTGTTGTATGTCATAAAAGAAGTACGTGGATACTCTTTGTTAACTTCAACTACCTGCACGTCCTGCCAATAAGGTTTCACGGCTTTCTCTGCCATTGTACTAAGTGTTGTCAGGGAAAATATTCCCATGAAGATGCCTGTTAATAAGTTGGGGGTTGGTCGAAATTTCATGTTTCTCAATATTGGTTTTTCATTTCTTTTTTATTTTACTTTAATATGATCGAATCCTTCTCCATATACTCCAATGACAGCACTTTGCGATACAAATGCATTCGGGTCTATGTCTTTTATCAACCGGAAGATGATAGGCGATTCCCTTTTCTTGGCTAATACAAACATCATCTTAACTTCTCGTCCTGTATAAAAGCCGGTTGCATTGATAATCGTTACTCCCCGGTGTGGGTATTCGTTAATATGCCGTCCTATTTCTTCATATTTGTTGGATATGATAAAGAACTGTACAGATTGGCGGGCGCTATTCACTACCTGGTCGAGAACGAAACTACAAATATAAAGAGTTACAAACCCATACACCACTTTTTCCCAGTCTTTTAAGACAAAATAACTGGAAGAAATGATAATCATATCGCAGATGAGCACGACTCTTCCTAATGTGATGTCCCGGTATTTGTTGATGATGGCTGCAATTATATCTGTACCTCCCGTACTTCCATTAGCCGAAAAAGCAACACCTATGCCACCTCCACAGAAGGATGCTCCGATGACACATGCCATAAAGGGCTGGTCGTGGAGAAGCCCGAAACCTGCCGTCAATTTTTGAATGACGGACAGAAAGAAGGTGAGGGTAAATACACCAAAAATAGTTTTGATGCAAAACTTTAGTCCCAGCAACTTGAGGGCCAGTAGTAGCAAGAAGAAGTTGATGCTGAAGTACGTATATTGTACCGGAAAACCTGTGGCCCAATATACGATAGAAGCAATACCCGGTACTCCCCCGGTGGTGATATCGTTAGGTAACAGAAAAACGGTCCAACCGATACCATACAAAATCATGCCGATGGCAATCATTACATAATCTCTGGCTTCACGGATAATGCTTTGCTTAGAAGGCTTTGGAATAGCTGTTTTCATAAACGTGATTATGATAATCTATAAAATGTTCAAACACGAACCCATGAATAATCCGGCTTTGGGGGAGAAGCCGGATTGGTTCATTATGCTCGTGCTAAAAGGAAATATGCTGTTTTATTTTGCAAAAGCGTGACGGTAGCCTTGTACTTTATTCCATCCGCCGCGAGTGAAGTCGGGTACTTCTACCGGAGCTGAATTGTTCTCGATAGAAAGTCTGGTAAGTTCAGCCATGCAACACCATTCTGCCAGGTCATAAACGTCCATATCCAATGGCAGTCCATTCTGCAAGCAATATGCCAGACGGTAGTCCATGATAAAGTCCATACCACCATGTCCACCTACTTTCTTGGCTGTTTCTTCCAACTCTATATGAATAGGATCTTTATATTTATCCATCAAGGCTTTTTTTACGTTTTCAGGTACAGAACCATGTGCATTCAGATTCTCATGATTAGGCACATCTTTTGAATCAACTAGTGAAGGTCTCAGGCAATATTCTTCAATCGGATATTTGCTTGCGTAACCATCGGCTCCCACTATCTGATACATACGGCTGTATGGGCGTGGAGTCATTACGTTGTGCTGAATCAACATTGTTTTACCGTTCTCTGTGCGAATCAGGGTAGAAGTCTGGTCACCATTCTGGAAGTCAGTCACCTCTTCTCCTGTTTGTTTCTTAATATAAGCCGGTCCGTTGACAGCTTTCGTATCCATCGATACCAATGTTTTCATGCGGTCACCACGGTGGATATTAAGTACCTGACAAGCAGGGCCCATGCCATGGGTAGCATATACATCACCGCGGTGTAGATGATTATAATCCATTCGCCAGTTATTCCAGTATTCAGGCCAGAAATCTTCCAGATTATGGATATATGAACCTTCTACATGAAGTACTTCTCCGAATACGCCTTGTTGTGCCATATTTAAAGAAGTCAGTTCAAAGAAGTCATATACGCAGTTTTCGAGCTGCATACAATGCTTACGTGTCTTTTCGGAAGTATTGATTAGCTGCCAGATTTCATCCAGTGTCATGGCGGCAGGAACTTCGATAGCTACATGCTTACCGTGTTCCATGGCATAAACACCCATTGCTGCATGATGTTTCCAGTCGGTGGCTATGTATACCAGATCAATATCGTCCCGTTCACAAAGTTGCTTCCATGCCTCTTCCGAGCCACTGTAAGAAGCAGCTTCAGGAAGTCCGGCATTCTTCAAAATTTCTTGTGATTTTTCAACACGTTCGGGAAGCAGGTCGCATAATGCTACAATCTTAGTTCCCGGGATATGGGTCCAGCGTGCCACGGCACCAGGACCACGCATTCCTAATCCGATGAAACCGACACGAACGGTATCAATTTTAGGAGTAACGAGTTGGATTACATCTTCTTGTCCGGCAGGGCGGGCAGGAGTTTCTACTTTGATAGGAGTAAAGGCTTCGGGAGCCTTTGGTTGTAGAGTACAACTGGTGTGCCAAGTTAACAAAGCCAAGCCGATAGCCGTGACTGTAAATAGTTTCTTCATCATATTTTAAAGTTTTTAATAGGGGTTATTCGATGTTTTTCATTTACGTGTCAAAAATAGTAATTAATTAGCCAACTATTTATATTTATAATCGATATTTTCATCATAAAAGTTTCTATTATGAGGTAAAAGATGAGTCTGACTTTTTCTACCTGATTTTGTGTAGGCTTATGTGATGTCAAATACATATAAAAGACATGCCATAAAAAGGCTCTTCCTAAAAAGAAGTCACCTTTTTAGAATTGCTTAACGTTTACTGCTCCTGTTGGGGTAAACTACCTACTTCGTCTGTACTTCTGATAGAACCTAGTATTTGTATTTTTTCCAGGCTCCCCTGGTGAAATCCGGTATTTCTACTGCCATGCTCTTATTCAGTACAGATTTTTCACTTAGTTCTGTGATACACGACCATTCGGCTGCATCGTATACATCCATATCCAGTGGAAGCCCGTTGCGCAGACAATGAATAAGGCGGTAATCCATAACATAATTCATTTCATTGGGTAGGCCTCTGCGATGTGCTTCTTCGCCAATGGTTGCGTTAAAAGGATGTTTATAGCGTGCCATCATTTTTTCTAGCAGTTCTCCTTCAAGTGGAGTGTCTCCATTAGGATCTAGGGCGATACAGGGGACAGGGTATTTTTGGGCGAATCCCAGTGTGCCGCATACTGTTTGAAGGCGGCTGTAAGGACGTGGGGTGGATATGTCGTATTGAAGCATGATTGTCTTCCCTTTGAGCGTGTGGATAAGAGTGGTGTTTACGTCTCCCAATTGATATTTCTGGTGGGCTTCCGGTGAATATTCGCCGAATAGTCTGCGGGCATACTCGCTCATTCCTGCCTGATGAGTAGACATGGACACGAGATATTCCATTCTGTCACTGCGATGAATATCCAGTATCTGGCAGGCGGGGCCCAACCCATGAGTGGGATAAGGATTGCCTGTATGTTCGATGCTGTATCTTTTTCCCCAATGGTTGTGATAGCCGCCTTCGCTCTCTTCGGCAAAGTACATTGAACGAAGATCGTGAATGTAGGCTCCTTCTACATGCATGATTTCTCCGAACAATCCTCGTTGGGCCATGTTGAGAGTCATTAGTGCAAAGGGATCATAACAACAATTTTCGAGCATGATGCAGTGTCGCCTGGTTTTTTCTGCAGTGTCTACCAATTGCCAACATTCTTCCACGCTCATAGCAGCCGGAACTTCAATAGCTACATGTTTATTGCATTCCATTGCGAAAGTTGCCATTGGAGTATGCATTAACCAGTCGGTGCAGATGAATATTAAATCTACTTCATCCGATTCGCACATCTTCTTCCATCCCTCCACTCCGGTATATCCGGTGGCTTCGGAACGGTCGGCTTCTTTTAATAGTTGTTGGGCCTTACTTAGATTTCCTTCTCTTATTTCACAAAGAGCTTTGATTTCTACTCCTTCAATTTGCAGATAACGTTGTAAGGTGAGCAATCCTCGATTGCCCAGTCCTATAATCCCGATGTGGACAGTGGGGATAGGGGGATGTGCTAGTCGGAGTACATGCGATTGTACCGGAGAATTTTTCATAAGCTTAGCGGTCTAAAATAAAACAAAAAAAGAGAATCTAATTTCTCAGATTCTCTTTGGAGAGCGGAAGACGGGGCTCAAACCCGCGACCCTCAGCTTGGAAGGCTAATGCTCTATCAACTGAGCTACTTCCGCAATTTTTGTGGGCAAAGATGGATTCGAACCACCGAAGTCGAAAGACAGCAGATTTACAGTCTGCCCCATTTGGCCACTCTGGTATTTGCCCTTTTTTGCTTTTGAGGAGGTTTGTTTCTCAATTGCGGTGCAAAGATACAACTATTTATTTAAACTCCAAACAAAATCGATCATTTTTATTGCAGTAATTGCACATTCATCTCCTTTGTTACCCAGTTTGCCACCGGCACGATCCTCTGCTTGCTCCATTGTATTTGTGGTAATTAATCCGTAAATAACTGGTATATCGCCAGTTGCGTTTAATTCGGTAATTCCTTGGGTTGCTCCCATGCAAACATAATCAAAATGTGGGGTATCTCCTTTAATTACGCAACCAATTGCAATAATTGCATCAAGATCGCAATTTTCCATCATTTGGTTGGCTCCAAAAGTAAGTTCGAAACTTCCCGGTACAGTTTTCACCAGAATATTTTCGTCTTTTGCTCCATGTTTTTTTAATGTATCGACTGCGCCTTTCAGTAAAGCACCGGTAATATTGAAATTCCATTCGGATACGACGATACCAAATTTCATTGCTTCTGCATTCGGAACGGAATTGAAATCATATTCGGATAAGTTATGGTAAGCTGTTGCCATAGTTAATTAAAAGTTGAGAATTATAAAATGAAGATTTGAGAGTATGAGAGATTTAAGAAGAAAGGCACGGATTTCACGGATTCCACGGTTTTAATAGATAGTCCGCTTAATCCGGTGTAATCCGTGCCTCGATTTCCTTATATAATAGATGGTATATTATTTTTTCATCAATTTAGCTTGCTCGATATATTTGTCGATGTCCATAGCCTGATAAGATTGGAAATATTTATCCTTGATCTTAGTGTAAGCGTTTACAGCATCGTCATATTTTCCCTGTTTTACCAGGATTTCACCAGCTTGTATCAGGAAGATCGGGCTTAATGTGTTGTTGTCAGCTTTGTCTGCTGCCGACAATAAAGTAGAAGCCGCTTTGTCTAATTGGCCAAGTTGTGCGTAGCAGTTACCTGCAGCACCCAAAATTGCCGGAGCAACCATTTGGTCTTTTCCATTGAAGCTGTCCAGCATCTTCACTGCTTCTTCATATTTGCCAAGTTGTGCGTAGCAAATACCAGCATAAGCTTTTGCCAAATTGGCAGCTTTTGTTCCGCTGTAGTCATCAGCAACTTTCAGGAAACCTGTATAACCGATGCTGTCACCGTTCAAAGCTTGTTCAAAAGCATCCTGTTCAAAGTATTCCTGTCCTTTGAAAAGAGCTGCCTGTGCTTTTTCTTCACGTGGTTCAGCATAGAGGTTTTTGTACATGATAAAACCTGCTACAATAATAATCACAGCAACAACACCGCCAATAATTGCGTTTTTGTACTTGATAAGAAATGCTTCCGATTGTGTCAGTGCATCTTCTACGTTCAGATGTTCGTTCTGATTCTTTTGTTCTGCCATTTTATATGATTCTTTTTGTTATTATTCACAGTTTGATATTTCGACTCGCAAAAGTAGTTTTTTTATATCTACAAACGAAATTTAGAAGCATCTTTTTTTGTTTTACACCCGAAAACCACGAAAATCTTGCTACTTTTGTGAACAAATTAACGTGTACACAATGATACTGAAACGAATATCCATATTAAACTATAAGAATCTGGAAGAGGTAGAACTGGGATTCTCTGCTAAGCTGAATTGTTTTTTCGGACTGAATGGAATGGGAAAGACGAATTTGCTGGATGCGGTGTATTTCTTGTCTTTCTGTAAGAGCTCCGGAAACCCGATTGATTCTCAAAATATTCGTCATGAACAAGACTTTTTCGTGATTCAGGGCTTTTATGAAGCGGAGGACGGAACTCCTGAAGAGATTTATTGTGGGATGAAACGCCGTTCGAAGAAACAATTTAAGCGGAATAAGAAAGAATATAGCCGTTTTTCGGACCACATCGGTTTTCTGCCTTTGGTGATGGTTTCACCTGCCGATTCCGAATTGATAGCCGGGGGAAGTGAGGAGCGTCGTCGGTTTATGGATGTAGTGATTTCGCAGTATGATAAGGAATATCTTGAAGCGCTGATACGGTATAATAAAGCATTGGCGCAGCGTAACACATTGTTGAAGAGTGAGTTTCCGGTGGAGGAGGAGCTGTTTCTTGTATGGGAGGAGATGATGGCGCAAGCCGGTGCAATCGTATTCCAGAAACGTGAAGCGTTTATCCGGGAGTTTATTCCTATTTTCCAATCTTTCTATTCCTTTATCTCGCAGGATAAAGAGGTGGTGGGATTATCTTATGAGTCTCATGCGCGGGATGCTTCTTTGTTGGAAGTGTTGAAGCAAAGCAGGGAGAGGGATAAGATAATGGGATTCTCTTTGCGTGGGATTCATAAAGATGAGTTGAATATGTTGTTGGGTGAATTCCCGATAAAGAAAGAAGGTTCGCAGGGACAGAACAAAACGTATCTGGTAGCATTGAAACTGGCGCAGTTTGATTTCTTGAAGCGTACCGGCCGGACTGTTCCTTTATTATTATTAGATGATATTTTCGATAAGTTGGATGCTTCCCGTGTAGAGCAAATAGTGAAGCTGGTGGCTGGAGACAATTTCGGGCAGATATTTATAACGGACACGAACCGGGGACATCTCGACCGTATTTTACATAAGGTAGGCAGCGATTATAAAATATTTCGTGTAGAAGAGGGTACAATTCAAGAAACGGAGGCTGATAATGAAGCGCAATGATGCCGAACAAATAGGAAAACTGATTCAACAGTTTCTTCGTCAGGAGAGTTTGGAATCTCCGCTGAACGAACAAAGACTGCTGGATGCCTGGCCTCAAATTTTGGGACCGGCGGCGGCTTATACCAGCAATCTTTATATTCGTAATCAGACACTATACGTGCATCTGACTTCCGCAGCTCTTCGTCAGGAATTGATGATGGGACGTGAGGTATTGGTGCGCACGCTGAATCAGAGAGTCGGAGCTACCGTAATTACAAATATTATTTTTCGTTGAAGAAAGATATTCTGTCTGTAACCTTTATACCTAGCTTCCGGAGTGTTTCGGTTGCACGGTTGTAATAAAAAGGATTTTCCAAATATTGATTGTTATGGGCGTCTACGCCGATGATAGCGGTGCAACCTTCATGGGCGGCTATTTTCCAGAAATCCGGATGAGGAATGGTAGTAATACCATGAATATCATTGTACTCTTCATATCCGATATTATATTCCAACGGTAAGTTTAACCGTACTGCCGTCCGGCAGATATGTCTGCTGACTAGCTTACAATGACGATCAAACTCGGGGTAAGAACGCATAAATAAATCCGGATGGGCAAGGTAGGCAAATAGTCCGCTTTCCATTCCTTCAATGGCACTCTCTTCATAGAGTTCGAGCATGTCTACCGAATCTGTATTCCGGCCGAAGTAGGGGAACTTCTCATCTGTGTGAAAATGGTGATTTCCGAAGATGATATAGTCCAGTTTATATTCTTTGATGATTCCTTTTAACCAGTGTATGTATTCAGGAAAGTATTCGCATTCCAATCCTATTTTTATGCTGATTTGATTTTTATATTTCTCTTGCAGCGAACGGATACTTTCCACATATCCCGGTAACTCTTCGGGAAGCATCCGAATGTCGGATATATAATCAGTGTGATATTTCCACGGAGTGTGGTCAGAAAAGCCTAATTCTTGATAGCCGCCTTTGATGGCACTTAAAACAAATTCTTCGTCACTCCCTGTCGCATGATGGCAGCGGGTGGTGTGGGTGTGATAATTCGTCTTCATTGATTGTTATGATTATATCCATGCGGATGTCGAATGATTCCGCCGGAACTTCTTCTACTAATTGAAATGGGAAACAGATTCCTGCTTTATAGGCTGATGGTATGCGTGGCAGGAGACGGTCATAATATCCTTTTCCCCGCCCCAAACGGTTACCTTTAGCATCGAAAGCTACTCCGGGAACGACGATGAAGTCTATGGCCGCATAGTCTGTGAATATTTCTCCGGTTGGTTCTGCTATACCGTAGATACCGCTGATTGACATGTCTTCCGGTCCTGTGTATATCCGTAGTTCTAAATCATCGCCTACTACTACAGGGAGTAGAATCCGCTTTTCGCTACTCCATTTTTGAATAAAGGCATGTGTATCTACTTCATCATTCAGCGAATGGTATAGTAATACAGTATTTGCCGCCCTGAAAGCCGGATGGGCTTCAAGGGCGGCAAGTATATTAGCTGATTGCAGCTTTCGCATAGTTGAATCCGCGTGTTGGGTCTTCAGTAATGCTATATGCTTGCGCAGTTCTTTTTTTCTTTCCATCTTTTTTATCTTTCGTCACTTCTTCTTCAACGGCTACCGGAGCTTTGGGGAAAGCTTCTCCTTTTTCAAGTATCTCAATACCTTTAATGACAGTAGCATCTGTTTTGTTGAAGTATTGGAGATAGGCTTCCAGTCCAAGCATATTGTAGATGATGTTGCCAAAGAGGTTCTTTTCCAATAGTTTGTATGATTTCTGAATGAGGATATTTCTTCTTTTCACTCCTTTACTGTCGGCAAAACGGACAAACTGTTCCACCAAACCTTGATGACGAAGATAGTTTAGTAATTCTTCCTCAGTTTCGTATTGGCTTAACTTCTTCCGGTTATTGTCGGTGTATTGGAATGTGAACTGAATAGTCAGTCCCCGGTTAATAACTGTCGATAGATAAGAAGTGACTCCCGTTGTATCCTGCGGTACGAATATATCCGGCATGATACCACCGCCGCCATACACAGTACGTCCCAAGCTGGTATTATAACGTTCGCTCTCATTCTGCTTGATACTATCACGTGAGAAAAATTCTCCATGTTCGTAACGGGTGTATAAATCCAGCTCGTAGTTACGGTCTTTACCGCTTTCGTATGGGCGTTGGATGCAACGTCCGGATGGGGTGTAGTAGCGGGCGATTGTCAGGCGGATAGCCGATCCGTCACTGAAATCGATAGGCTGTTGCACAAGTCCCTTACCGAAAGAACGGCGTCCTACAACTGTACCCCGGTCGTTATCTTGAATAGCTCCGGTGAAAATTTCACTGGCGGAAGCAGATCCTTCGTCAATCAATACAACGAGCGGCATTTTCTGACAACTACCCGTACCGTTGGCAAATTCTTCTGCACGTGGATATTTACGGCCTTGAGTATATACGATCAACTTACCTTCAGGCAAGAATTCATTTACCATGCGGATAGCAGCTTCCATATATCCTCCGGTATTACCGCGCAGGTCAATGATTAGACCTTTGCATTTTTTGTGGTTGAGTTGTGCTAATGCATTAAGCAATTCCACATGGCTGGTACGTCCGAATTTGCTGACTTTCACATAGCCGATATGGTCGTTTACCATGTAAGCAGCATCTACGGTATTTTGAGGAATGTCTCCACGTGTGATGTTGAAGTGTAATAAGTCCTTTTCTCCTGTTCGTTTGATTCCCAATTTTACCTGTGAGCCTTTCGGACCTTTCAAGGTGCGCATAGCCCGTTCGTTCGTTACTTTCTTGCCGACAAACAAGCTATCATCTACAGTAACAATGCGGTCGCCCGCCATTAATCCTATCTTTTCAGAAGGACCTCCCTGAACAACAGCATTGACATGAATGGTGTCATTCTGTATGGTAAACTGGATACCAATTCCGCTGAAGCTGCCTTCCAGTTCAGAGTTGACTTCTTCGAGATTTTGGGCTGGGATATAAGTTGAATGCGGATCCAGTTCGGCTAGAATTTGCGGCATGGCTTTTTCTACCAAATCGGCCATGTTTACGGTGTCGACATATTGATCGTCTACAATGCGTAACAAAGCGTTTAGCTTATTGGAGGAACCATTAATGATACCCAAACGGTTGCCGGCAAAATGCTTGGCATAAAATGTACCGATAAGAATCCCGACTACCACACTGACTGCTATGATGACAGGTGTAAAACGTGAAGAGTTTTTTGTACTCATGTCTATTCCTTTTTTAAAACGTTCGTCTTCTTATTTATTTGGAGAGGAATTATCATCTAACTCTGTGTAGATAACTTCGATTCCCGCCCGTTTTAATAACTCTATTCCATCTTCCAGGCGGTAATGCTCGGAATAAACTACCCGTTTGATTCCTGCCTGTATGATTAACTTTGCACATTCGATGCAAGGAGAGGCGGTGACGTACATGGTAGCACCGTCGCTACTGTTATTTGAACGCGCTATTTTGGTAATGGCATTGGCTTCCGCATGCAGAACGTATGGTTTTGTCAGGTTGTTTTCATCTTCACATACATTCTCGAATCCGGAAGGTGTTCCATTATATCCGTCGGAGATAATCATTTTATCCTTAACAATTAAAGCTCCTACTTTACGGCGTTGACAATAGGAATTTTCAGCCCATATACTGGCCATACGTATATAACGTTTGTCAAGTTCTAATTGTTTCTTTTCAGTGTCCATGTTGTTTACTATTTACTGCTTACTACCCGGAAAACCATACGGAAAGTTTGTTTACCGGAT
Source organism: Bacteroides sp. OF03-11BH (assembly GCF_003604005.1). Taxonomy (NCBI): domain Bacteria; kingdom Pseudomonadati; phylum Bacteroidota; class Bacteroidia; order Bacteroidales; family Bacteroidaceae; genus Bacteroides; species Bacteroides sp. OF03-11BH. Next base: position 141,831 of record NZ_QTMW01000010.1, read on the forward strand.
GCCGGTTTGTATAAAAGGTATAAGTTATTACTATCTCCTTCGTAAGATGTAGCTGCATTAAGCCCCTCTATAAAATTTTTGGCGAGTTTGTCGTCGCCATAACTACCTGCAGTGGTAACTGTAGCTTTGAAGCTATTGTTTTTGGCGTTGGCATTCCATTTTCCTTCAAAAGTACTGGTTGCAATTACAGTTCCTTTTATATTTCCGTTAATAACATCTCCATCTACTGTGCCATCAAATACAATATTATATGTACCGTTTTTATTAAGCTCTTTAATACTTGTTTTCTCTTGTTCTTCATTCTCCCAAAAGCCAAACATCTCATGACCTCCATCTACTGTGATATAATTTAGTTTCCAGGTTTTTCCTGTAAAGATGGCAGCTACATCGTCCGAATCATTACATCCTGAAAATAAAGGAAGCAATAAAAGCAATCCTACTATTTGAAATATACTTCTCTTCATATTTAATATCTAATAACTTAATATTTACTACTTATTTCTTTATCCCATTTCTGATTAGCAAAGCATCAATGCTCGGTTCCTGTCCGCGGAAACGTTTATAAAGTATCATCGGATGTTCCGTTCCTCCTTTCGACAGAATATTATTGCGGAATGAGTCTGCCACTTCCTGATTGAATATCTCTTTTTGCTTGAATAATGAAAATGCGTCGGCATCCAATACTTCGGCCCATTTATAGCTATAGTATCCGGCGGCATATCCACCGGCAAAGATGTGGGAGAATTGCGTACTCATACAAGCTTCTTGTACTACCGGCAATATTTGCGCATCCTTCCAGGCTTCTTGTTCATAAGCTTTCACATCTCCTTCAAAAGGAGTGTTGCGCGTATACCATGCCATATCAAGTAAACCGAAACTTATTTGTCGTAGACAAGCATACGCAATATTGAAGTTTGATGCATCTACAAGGCGTTTTATCAATTCATCCGGCAATACTTCTCCCGTCTGATAATGGCGGGCAAAGGTATTGAGGAAATCTTTCTCTATGGCGAAATTTTCCATAATTTGTGAGGGAAGCTCCACGAAATCCCAATATACATTGGTTCCACTTAAACTCCTGTAAGTAGAATTGGCAAACATACCGTGCAGACTATGCCCGAACTCATGCAAGAATGTTTCTACTTCATTGAAAGTCAATAAAGCGGGCTTATTCTCGGTTGGCTTGGTGAAGTTCATCACAACGGATACATGAGGGCAGCTGTTTTTACCGGTCTTTTTATCTATCCATTGGTCCTTATAACTCGTCATCCAGGCTCCGGCCCGCTTTCCCGGACGCGGATGGAAATCGGTGTATAAGACGGCTAAAAATTTACCGTCTTTATCAAACACTTCAAAGGCTTCCACCTCTTTATGGTAAACCGGAATTTCTGTATTTTTCCGGAAAGTGATTCCATATAACTTTTCTGCCAAGCCAAACACTCCTTTCTTCACTTGTTCCAGTTCGAAGTAAGGGCGGAGCATTTCTTCGTTGATATTGAATTTTTTGTCCTTTAGTTTATTTGAATAATAACTCCAGTCCCAAGGCATGACAACGAAATCAGCTCCCTGTTCTTCGCGAGCCAGTTCTTGTATCTCTTTATATTCTTGTTGTGCAGTAGGAGTGTATGCTTCCAGCAGTTGGTTGAGCAGCTTGTATACCGACTTGCTGTTTTCAGCCATTCTTTTCTTTAGCGTATATTCCGCATAATCTTTGTATCCCAGTAACTGGGCTATTTTCATGCGTGTATTGGCTATCTTTTTTACGATGTCGATATTATTGAATTCGTTATCGTGTGTACATTTGGTATTATAAGCCATATAGAGTTTTTGACGTAAATCCCGATTGTCAGAATACGTCATGAAAGGAATATAGCTCGGAGCGTGAAGTGTGAATGCCCATCCTTCTTTTTCTTCGTTCTTGGCCGTTTCTGCAGCTGCTTCTATGATAATTTCAGGTAGTCCGGCGAGGCTCTCTTTTTTCGTTAACAGCATTTGATAAGCATTCGTCTCTTTCAGGTTGTTTTCACTGAAGGTAAGCGTCAATTTACTCAATTCGGTAGTCAGACGACGGTATTCTTCCCGTGCTTCTCCTTCTAAATTGGCGCCATGACGAATAAAACTGTTATATGCATTTTCCAGTAACTGTTTTTGTTCCTGTGTCAGTTGCAAAGTCTCTTTTTGGTTATACACTTCCTTCACACGTGCGAATAGCTTTTCGTTCAGTGTGATATTATTGCTGTGTTCACTAAGCAACGGCATAATCTTTTGAGCGAGTTCTTGTAGATCGTCATTCGTTTCTGCGCTCAACATATTACCGAAGACGGCAACTACTTTGTCAAGTAATTCCCCTGACTCTTCGAAAGCTTCTATCGTATTGGTAAAATCAGCCTTTTCCGGATTCTGTATGATGGCCTCTATTTCAGCATTTTGTAGCTTGATTCCTTCGAGGATAGCAGGCTCATAATGTTCTGTTTCAATCCGGTCAAACGGCACGGCTTCGTGCGGCGTGTGGTATTGCCCGTAGAAAGGATTCTGGGCATTTGTTATATTGTTCATAGTGCAAACTAGTATCAATGTTATTAATAATCTCTCCATAGAGTTACAAAGCTACTAAAATTGTAGCTTATTCAACGGATAACACGTTGCTTTTTAACAATATATAAAATGAAATGTATAAAAAAACCGCTACGGTTTCCCGCAGCGGTTTCTATATTGTTCAGACTTCTAATTAAGCGTTAACTGATGCCATGTGAGCGATCAAGTCAAGAACTTTGTTAGAGTAACCGATTTCGTTGTCATACCAAGATACAACTTTAACGAAAGTATCAGTCAAAGCGATACCTGCTTTAGCGTCGAAGATAGAAGTACGAGCGTCACCCAAGAAGTCAGAAGAAACTACTGCATCTTCAGTGTAACCCAGGATACCTTTCAATTCGCCTTCAGAAGCTTCTTTCATTGCAGCGCAGATTTCAGCGTAAGTAGCCGGTTTAGCCAAGTTAACTGTCAAATCAACTACAGATACGTCCAAAGTCGGAACACGCATAGACATACCAGTCAATTTGCCGTTCAATGCAGGGATTACTTTACCTACAGCTTTAGCAGCACCAGTAGAAGAAGGAATGATATTGCCAGAAGCAGCACGACCACCTCTCCAGTCTTTCATAGAAGGACCGTCAACTGTTTTCTGAGTAGCAGTTGTAGAGTGAACTGTAGTCATCAAACCGTCAAGGATACCGAACTTGTCATTCAATACTTTAGCGATAGGAGCCAAACAGTTAGTAGTACAAGAAGCGTTAGATACGAATTGAGTACCTTTTACATATGTTTTTTCGTTTACACCGCAAACGAACATCGGAGTGTCATCTTTAGAAGGAGCTGACATTACAACATATTTTGCACCAGCTTCGATGTGAGCCTGAGCTTTGTCTTTGCTCAAGAACAAACCTGTAGATTCAACAACGTATTCTGCACCTACTTCATTCCATTTCAAGTCAGCCGGATTTCTTTCAGCTGTGATACGGATAGCTTGACCGTTAACGATCAGTTTGCTGTTTTCAACATCTGCTTCGATAGTACCGTTGAACTGTCCGTGCATTGTGTCATACTTCAGCATGTAAGCCAAGTAATCAACCGGGCAAAGGTCATTGATACCTACGATTTGAATATCGTTTCTCTCCATTGCAGCGCGGAAAACGAAACGTCCGATACGTCCGAATCCATTAATACCTACTTTAATCATTTTGTTTAAACTTTTAAGGGTTTTATAATATTTGTTCAAATATCTCTCGACCTGCGCACTTGTTTTATTTTCAAATGCGGTGCAAAATTACAAAAATGTTTTTATATTCGCATATTAAATTCACATTAAATATTGAAAAAAGATGGGAAAGAGCACATTTTTACAGGACTTTAAGGCGTTTGCTATGAAAGGTAACGTCATAGACATGGCTGTCGGTGTAGTTATTGGTGGTGCGTTTGGAAAAATCGTATCATCATTGGTTGCTAATGTTATTATGCCTCCGATTGGTTTACTGGTTGGCGGTGTGAACTTTACGGATTTGAAATGGGTGATGAAAGCGGCGGAGATCGGTGCTGACGGTAAGGAGATAGCTCCGGCTGTGACATTGGATTATGGTCAGTTTCTGCAAGCCACCTTTGATTTTCTGATTATTGCTTTTGCTATATTCTTATTTATACGGTTGATTACGAAACTGACAACTAAAAAACAGGCAGAAGTGCCAGCTACTCCTCCGGCTCCTCCTGCACCAACGAAGGAAGAAGTCTTGTTGACGGAGATACGCGATTTGCTGAAAGAAAAGAATAGTTGATTCTAATTAAAATAAAGGAGATTCCAAGTATAAACTTGTGAATCTCCTTTATTTTTCTCTTCATTATTAATATAGATTGCGTACTTTTTTCTACTTTTGCAACTCAATTTATTCAAAATCCAACCATTGATATGCAGGAAAAAATAATAATTCTTGATTTCGGTTCGCAGACAACACAGCTTATAGGCCGTCGTGTACGTGAATTGGATACGTATTGTGAAATTGTTCCTTATAACAAATTTCCTAAAGAAGACCCTACTATTAAAGGAGTCATTCTCTCCGGAAGTCCTTTCTCGGTTTACGATAAAGATGCTTTCAAAGTAGATTTGAGTGAAATTCGTGGTAAATATCCGATATTGGGTATTTGTTATGGTGCACAATTTATGTCATACACCAATGGCGGAAAAGTGGAACCAGCCGGAACACGCGAATATGGACGTGCTCACTTGTCTTCTTTCTGCAAAGATAATGTGCTATTTAAAGGTGTACGTGATGGATCGCAGGTATGGATGAGTCATGGAGATACGATTACTGCTATTCCTGATAATTTCAAGAAAATAGCTTCAACAGATAAAGTAGAGATTGCTGCTTATCAGGTAGAAGGTGAGCAAGTGTGGGGTGTTCAATTCCATCCGGAAGTATTCCATAGTGAAGACGGAACTCAAATCCTGAAGAACTTTGTGGTAGATGTTTGCGGTTGCAAACAAGACTGGTCGCCGGCTTCTTTCATTGAAAGTACGGTTGCCGAGCTGAAAGCGCAGTTGGGGGATGATAAAGTCGTTCTCGGTTTGAGTGGCGGAGTTGATTCTTCAGTTGCAGCAGTGTTGTTAAACAAGGCTATCGGTAAGAACTTGACTTGTATCTTTGTAGATCACGGTATGCTACGTAAGAATGAGTTCAAGAATGTGATGAAGGATTACGAGTGTCTCGGTCTGAATGTGATTGGCGTTGATGCCAGCGCAAAGTTCTTCGCGGAACTAGCTGGTGTGGCTGAACCGGAAAGTAAGCGTAAGATTATAGGTAAGGGCTTCATCGATGTATTTGATGTGGAGGCTCACAAGATAAAAGACGTGAAATGGCTGGCGCAGGGTACCATTTATCCGGATTGTATTGAGTCATTGTCTATCACGGGTACAGTGATTAAGAGCCATCATAATGTAGGTGGACTTCCTGAAAAGATGAATCTGAAATTGTGTGAGCCACTTCGTTTGTTGTTTAAGGATGAGGTTCGTCGGGTAGGTCGTGAGTTGGGTATGCCGGAACATCTGATTACCCGCCATCCGTTCCCGGGGCCGGGGCTGGCAGTGCGTATTCTGGGTGATATTACTCCTGAAAAAGTACGTATTCTGCAGGATGCTGATGATATCTTTATTCAGGGATTGCGTGACTGGGGATTGTATGACCAGGTATGGCAGGCAGGAGTTATCTTGTTGCCGGTACAGTCTGTAGGCGTGATGGGAGATGAACGTACGTACGAAAGAGCAGTTGCTTTACGTGCTGTGACATCTACAGATGCCATGACAGCCGACTGGGCGCATCTGCCTTATGAATTTATGGGTAAGGTATCGAATAATATTATTAATAAGGTGAAGGGAGTGAACCGTGTAACCTATGATATCAGTTCTAAACCACCAGCAACCATTGAGTGGGAATAATAACACTTTATAATCTAAAAATAGCCTCAATAGGAATTCCTGTTGAGGCTATTTTTATGATGAATAGGTTCTTTATTATAATGAGTCAGTCTGTATCTACTCGCTTACCAGCTTCTGTGCATCCGGAATAAGAATCTCTTTCCGACGTAATTCTAATAATCCTTTGTCTTGTAGCTCATTGAGCGCTTTTGAAGTATTCAGCCGGGTGTCATCTAAGTAGCGGGCAAGATCGTCCATCTTCATTTTGAATATCTTTTCTCCCTGAATCTTTTCACAATGCAACAGAAAAAAGCGAATGATTTTCTCTGTTAAATCCTGTGTCGGCTCTTCCCATAAGCGGGAGTAAAGATTTTGTGCCCGGTTACTTACGATATTCATATAGTTGAGCCGGAATATTTCATATTTGAACAGATCGCTAAGTACAAATGCTTTGCTGATACTGACAGTATGCGCTTCTGTATGTGCCACATAAGCAGAAGTGTAATGGGTGTTCATGCCAAACAGCGACTGTGGTTCCAGCAGGTAAGGTGCTTCCATCTGTTCAATGACGGTGTATATATTTTCTTTGGAATTTGTGACGATAGAAACCTCGCCTTTTAACAGGAAGCAGAGTTGTTTACACGGACTACCACTCTCAATGATAGTTTCTCCCACTTTATGCTTGATAAAGTGTAGCTTGACCTTATCCAGAATACTTGTGAAATCTTCATGACAAAGACCTTGAAATAAAGGCAATTGGAGCAAAGTGTCGAACATTGTTTCCATATGTTGTAATCTCTTGTTAATCGTACAAATTTACTCATAATACAACACTGCTGTCAACATCTGACCGTTCTTTTTGTTTTTTTTATTGTTTGAATGCATAAAAATAGAGTATATTTGCAGAAAAAAAGGAGGAAATTATGTTCGCAGGCTTCAATTGGCAACAGATGATTAGTGCGTTTATCGTACTTTTTGCCGTGATAGACATTATCGGCTCTATACCTATTATAATTAACCTGAAAGAAAAAGGGAAAGATGTGAATGCAATGAAAGCTACCGTCATCTCTTTTGCTTTGCTGATCGGATTTTTCTATGCGGGAGATATGATGCTGAAACTCTTCCATGTAGATATCGAATCGTTTGCAGTTGCCGGTGCGTTTGTTATCTTCCTCATGTCTTTGGAGATGATTTTGGATATTGAGATTTTCAAAAATCAGGGTCCTATCAAAGAAGCTACTTTGGTGCCGCTTGTCTTTCCTTTGTTGGCAGGTGCCGGAGCTTTCACTACTTTGCTTTCTCTTCGGGCGGAATATGCCAGTATCAATATCATTATAGCTTTAGTATTGAACATGATCTGGGTTTACTTTGTAGTGAGTATGACTGGTCGTGTAGAACGTTTCCTGGGAAAAGGTGGTATCTATATTATTCGTAAGTTTTTTGGTATCATCTTATTGGCTATTTCTGTAAGGTTGTTTACGGCCAATATAACCTTATTGATTGAAGCGTTGCATCGGTCTTGATTAGGCTTAATCCTTCTTGTTAAATTGAATACTATTGTATCGGTTGTGCCATCGTGTTGGCACAACTGTGACATGTCTCTGTCACAAGCGTGCCACTTCGATGGCACAAGTCTGCCAATATGGGTGACATGAGTTGGCATTTATAGCGTTTCTTCTTCTTCTTCTTCTGCTGCTGCTGCAGTTGTTGCTTCTTCTTCTGTATTCTCTTCCTCTTCCGTTTCATCTGCAAAAGGTTCCGGCCGTTGCGGTCCGTGATTTACGAAAACGAAAGCGCAGAGCGTTCCCATAATTCCTCCGCTAAGATGTCCTTCCCACGACATATTGGTAGGGGAGAAATAAGGAAACATATGCCATATAATTCCTCCATATAAAAAGGTGACAAGTAAAGAGATGGCAATGAGTGGAACATATTTGCGGAGAATACCACTGAAAAAGAGAAAGAAGGCAAAGCCATAGATCAGTCCACTGGCACCGATGTGCCATCCCGGTTTTCCGATCAGAAAAGTTAGTAGTCCGCTTCCGAGCCAAATGAGAATAAAAATTTTACCGGCTATTCCCCAGTAAAAGTAAAAAAGACACCATGACAAGAAGAATAAAGGGATTGTATTTGCTAATAAATGACTGAACCCGCTGTGTATCAGCGGATGGGTTAAAATGCCGATCAGTCCCCGTTTCTCCATAGGATATACCCCCAAGCGAGAGAAGTCCCAGTCCATCCCGACTTCCATAATCTTGAGTATATAGAGAATAAAAATAAGAAACAAAGGCTTTGCTGCAGCCAGCATGATACGCTGAATATCTTGCTTCATGACATTCTTTTCTTTAGATATTTTACGCAATACTACGAATATTTGCACAAAATCTGAAAATAAAAAGCCTTTTTATTTTTGTTTTTATCTATAATTTGTACATTTGGGCGTTATACCCGTTGTATATGCTGCTACAGCCAATATATGCGGTATGTAACAATAAATAGATATACGATATAATGACCAATAATTAACCTTTAATAATGCACAACTATGAGTTATTTACGATTTGACAAGACCCTCATGACGAATCTGGAAGAGTCTCTTCAAAGAGAAATCCTCCGGACGAACAAAGCAGGAGCTTATCATTGTACGACGATTGTTGATTGTAACACACGCAAATATCACGGCCTGTTGGTAATTCCAGTTCCCAATATCGACGATGAAAATCATGTGCTGCTATCTTCTCTTGATGAAACGGTAATTCAACACGGTGCGGAGTTTAACTTGGGATTGCACAAATATCAGGGAAACAACTTTAGTCCTAACGGACACAAGTATATCCGCGAGTTTGACTGTGAGCATATCCCGGCAACAACTTACCGTGTCGGAGGTGTTATCCTCCGCAAAGAAAAAATCTTTGTACATCATGAAAATAGAATCCTGATTCGTTATACTTTGCTGGATGCGCATTCGGCTACGACTTTGCGCTTCCGCCCATTCCTCGCTTTCAGGAGTGTACGTGAGTACACACATGAAAATGCGCAGGCAAGCCGTGAGTATCAACTTGTGGAAAATGGTATTAAAACCTGTATGTATCCCGGATATCCGGAACTATATATGCAGTTGAATAAAAAGTGTGAGTTTCATTTCATGCCTGATTGGTATCGGGGTATTGAATACCCGAAAGAACAAGAGCGTGGGTATGACTTCAATGAAGATCTTTATGTTCCCGGTTATTTTGAGGTGGATATAAAGAAAGGGGAGAGCATCGTATTCTCTGCCGGAACTTCGGAAGTGACTCCCCGTAGATTGAAACAGACATTTGAGGCTGAAGTAGCTGATCGTACCCCGCGTGATAGCTTTTACCACTGTCTGAAGAATTCCGCTCACCAGTTTCATAACCAGCAGGAAGACGAACATTATATTCTTGCCGGTTATCCGTGGTTTAAATGTCGAGCACGTGATATGTTCATTGCCCTGCCAGGACTGACGCTTGCGCTTGATGAGGTCGATCAGTTTGAGGATGTGATGAAAACGGCGGAAAAGGCGATTCGTAATTTTATAAATGAAGAGCCTGTAGGGTATAAAATTTATGAAATGGAGCATCCAGATGTTTTGCTTTGGGCTGTCTGGGCTTTGCAGCAATATGCAAAAGAAACTTCCCGTGAGCAATGTCGTCAGAAATACGGAGAACTCTTGAAAGATATTATGGAGTTTATTCGTCAGCGGAAACATGAGAATCTTTTTTTGCATGACAATGGATTACTTTTTGCCAACGGTACGGATAAGGCGATTACATGGATGAATTCTACAGTGAACGGACATCCAGTGATTCCTCGTACGGGGTATATTGTTGAATTTAATGCGTTGTGGTATAATGCGTTGCGTTTTATAGCTGATTTGGTGCGCGAAGGAGGAGACGTATACTTGGCAGATGAACTGGATGCACAGGCAGAAGTGACAGGAAAATCTTTTGTCGAGGTATTCCGTAACGAATATGGTTATTTGCTTGATTACGTAGACGGCAATATGATGGACTGGAGCGTACGTCCAAATATGATATTTACCGTAGCGTTTGATTATTCTCCTTTGGATCGTGCACAAAAAAAACAGGTGCTCGATATTGTGACCAAAGAGCTGCTTACTCCGAAAGGAATTCGTTCGTTGAGTCCGAAGAGCGGCGGATACAATCCGAACTATGTAGGTCCGCAGATACAACGCGATTATGCTTATCATCAGGGAACGGCCTGGCCTTGGTTGATGGGATTCTATCTGGAAGCTTATCTTCGAATTTATAAGATGAGCGGATTGTCATTTGTTGAACGCCAACTGATTAGTTATGATGACGAGATGACAAGCCACTGTGTTGGTTCCATTCCCGAGTTATTCGATGGGAACCCGCCTTTCAAAGGACGCGGCGCAGTATCATTTGCGATGAATGTAGCAGAAATACTACGTGTCTTAAAGCTACTGTCTAAGTATTATTAAAAAAGGAGGAACGAAGATGAAAGTTTTAATGTTTGGATGGGAATTCCCTCCCAAAATATATGGTGGTCTTGCAGTTGCTTCTTATGGAATAACTAAAGGATTGAGTCTGCAAGGTGATATGGAGACGATTTTCTGTATGCCTAAACCTAGCGGCGAAGAAGAAAAGTTCTTGAAAATAATCGGTATGAATCAAGTACCCATCGTGTGGCGTGATGTCAACTACGACTACTTGAAGTCCCGCTTGTTGGAAATGACACCAGAGGAGTATTATTCTTTCCGTGATCATATCTATGCCGATTTTTCTTATATGCATGTGAATGATTTGGGATGTATGGAGTTTGCTGGTGGTTATCCCGGGAACTTACACGAAGAAATTAACAATTTCTCGATCATTGCCGGAGTAGTGGCTCGTCAGCAGGAGTTTGATATTATTCATGCTCACGACTGGCTGACTTACCCTGCCGGCGTACATGCCAAGATGGTAAGTGGAAAGCCGCTTTGTATCCATGTGCATGCTACTGATTTTGACCGTTCTCGTGGCAAAGTCAATCCTACTGTTTATTCGATTGAGAAGAATGGTATGGATCATGCCGATTGTATCATGTGCGTATCCGAGTTGACTCGCCGCACTGTTATTAACGAGTATCATCAAGATCCCAGAAAAGTATTTGCAATGCATAATGCTGTTTATCCATTGTCGCAGGAGCTGTTGGACATTCCACGTCCCGATCATTCAAAAGAAAAGGTGGTCACTTTCCTCGGACGTATTACGATGCAGAAAGGACCGGAATATTTTGTAGAAGCTGCTGCACTTGTGTTGCGTCGTACTCGTAATATTCGTTTCGTCATGGCTGGCTCGGGCGATATGTTGAATGCTATGATTAATCTGGTGGCCGAACGTGGTATTGCTGACCGGTTCCATTTCCCGGGTTTTATGAAAGGTAAGCAGGTATATGAGGTTTATAAGAACAGCGATGTATTTGTCATGCCATCTGTCTCTGAACCTTTCGGCATTGCTCCATTGGAGGCCATGCAGTGTGGAACACCTTCCATTATTTCTAAGCAGTCGGGGTGTGGCGAGATTCTTGATAAGGTGATAAAAACTGACTACTGGGATATTCATGCAATGGCTGACGCTATCCATTCTCTTTGTACTAATCCGTCTCTTTTCGAATACCTCAAGGAAGAGGGAAAGAAGGAAGTAGATGGGATTACTTGGGAGAAAGTTGGCTTGAGAATCCGTGCTCTCTATGAGACTGTGTTAAGAAACTATGGTAAATAACAAAACAATAAATAAAAATGAGAACTATCTGTCTTTATTTTGAAATACATCAAATTATCCATTTGAAACGTTATCGTTTCTTCGATATTGGTAATGACCATTATTATTACGATGACTATGCGAATGAAACGGGTATGAATGAGGTTGCTGAACGTTCGTATATTCCTGCTCTCAATGCTTTAATTGAGATGGTGAAAAACTCGGGTGGTGCTTTTAAAGTAGCGCTTTCTATCTCGGGGGTAGCCTTGGAACAATTGGAAATTCATGCTCCGGCAGTCATTGATTTATTGCACCAGTTGAATGAAACAGGATGTTGTGAGTTTTTGTGTGAACCTTATTCACATGGTTTGTCTTCACTTGCCAACGAGGATTGCTTCCGCGAAGAAGTGCTTCGTCAACGTGATAAGATGAAACAGATGTTTGGTAAAGAACCGAAAGTATTCCGCAACTCTAGTCTGATTTATTCTGATGAAATTGGTGGCTTGGTAGCTTCTATGGGCTTCAAGGGGATGTTGACGGAAGGGGCTAAACATATCTTGGGATGGAAGAGTCCGCATTATGTTTATCACTGTAATCAAGCTCCAAGTCTTAAGCTCTTGTTGCGGGATTTCAAACTCTCTGACGACATCAGTTTACGTTTCTCTAATTCTGATTGGGCGGAATATCCTTTGTTTGCCGATAAATATATTAATTGGATTGATGTATTGCCGCAAGAAGAGCAAGTTATTAATATCTTTATGGAATTGAGTTCGCTTGGTATGGCTCAACCGTTATCCTCTAATATTCTTGAATTCTTAAAAGCGTTGCCGGAATGTGCAAAGGCTAAGGGGATTACTTTTTCTACACCGACTGAAATTGTAACGAAGCTGAAATCAGTATCACAACTCGATGTTGCATATCCGATGTCGTGGGTGGATGAAGAGAGAGATACTAGTTGTTGGCTGGGTAATGTTATGCAACGCGAGGCTTTCAATAAATTGTATAGTGTAGCTGAACGTGTTCATTTGTGTGACGACCGTCGTATCAAACAGGATTGGGATTATTTGCAGGCTAGCAATAACTTCCGTTTTATGACAACGAAGAATAATGGTATGTGGTTGAATCGTGGAATCTATGATTCTCCTTATGATGCTTTCACTAACTATATGAATATTCTGGGTGACTTTATCAAACGGGTAGATGCACTATATCCTGCCGATGTAGACAGTGAAGAATTAAATTCTTTGTTGACTACAATTAAGAACCAGGGAGATGAGATTACAGAGTTGGAGAAAGAAGTGGCTAAATTGCAGGCAAAAGTGGAGGCTGCAAAGAAAGCAACTGTTAAGAAGGCTGCTGATGCTAAAGAACCGACAGTAAAAGAAAAAGCTGTTGCTAAATCAAAACCTGCTGCAAAGAAAGCTGAAGTTAAGAAAGCTGCTGCGGAGCCGAAGAAGGCTACAGGTAAAGCAAAAAAGGCTACAGTAAAATAGGAAAAGAATAAAATCTTGTTTATATATGAAGCCGTGAGTGAGATAGAATCAAACTCGCGGCTTTTTTGGATACATCTGTTTTATTTATTCGATTGTGTTGTATTTTTAATGCATAAATAAAGAGGGTGCCATTCAATGTGTGAAGTGGACCCTCTCTTTATTTATTACTGTTTAATCTAGGACTAATTTGTATGTTTTAGTCTTTATCTATGGTTTTGTAAAACTGGTATAAACAACTTCCAAGTTTAGTGCTCCACCCTCTTCTCCTCCTTTTAATTTTACATATCCGGGTCGCAGATCATGTTGGATACCAATAATATTGCTGGAAGTACCATAATAATTATTGTTATTTGAAGAGTCGTAAGTTACCAGAACCGGAATTAATACAACTTTATCCCATTCTGTAGCTTTCTCCCATTCTGTGATATCATTAGTTGATTTAACTTCATCAATTCCAGTTTCTGTATCATACACTGTATACTCAACCTTACCTTTTTCCCTTATATCTCTATCTGCAGTTTTTCTGTCGTTTACACACGCATTGATAAGACCAGTGATATTGTTGAAAGTATATTGGTTGGTACTGGTGGAATGAGAAGTTAGGAAAGAAGAAACTCCATCATTTAGCAGGTTTTTTGCAAAGAATCTGTCTTTATCTTTTTTCCGTATCAGCATTACGTTAGATGGTGCAGACATTCCAAAGTTGTTATTATTGCTTGCTTGATTATAATTGGAGAATGTCAATTTTACAGCATTTAATGTATCTCCTGATAATTCTTCATTGATCTTACTAATAGGCAGAACGGCTTCTGTGAAAATTCCGGCAGGAGTTTTTAGGTATGTACAAGTCTTATCATTCTCAATTAGTTCATCAATTTTGCTATCATTATCGAGTCGATTAGCTTGAATGACTTCACGTGTAGAGTTAAAGACACGATAGGCATAATAGGTTGAGTCTTTTCCGTCGTGTGTTAAATGTGGCGTTCCTTTTATACTATCAATAGCATAACATTTATATACAACATTCATTTGAACCTGATCGACATATAATACTGTTCCGTCTCCAAAATCGCTCCTTACATATAGTCCCTTGAATGCTTCAAAGAATTCTTTATTATCAAATTTAGCACCTTTATCTTGAGCTTTTCTGAATTCTCTTAATATGTTTCCTCCTACTCTTTCAGCAATAGGCTTCTCAAAAGTAAGATGTACACTTGGAACATAAGTGTCTAAGTTACGAATAGAGTCTTTAACAGAGAGGTCAACAGCTGTATATGCTTTACTTCCTAAAATATCACTCTCTTTATAAAACTCATCTGGGTTAATGTCAGTATAGTAATAATCTTTATTTTCCGCTTTTTCTAATTCTTTGTCTAACTCATAGATACTTAGACGACAGGCCGTTAATGAATCTCCAAAATAACTATTGTACCATAAATAAAGTTCGATAGTATGGATATTGCCTATGACTTCGCTACTTTCATCATTTGGGTCCTTATGAATCAATACGATATCATCAGAAGCTTTTTCTACCATTGTATTGGTAATCTTCTTATTATTACCGAAAGCAGTATTGTTATACAATCCAGGAAAAGTCAATCCTTCCGGACAATTCAGTGTAGACAAGAATCCCGCCTGATAAGTACCGAATTGACTATCTGTGAATTTACCTACATATCCAATATTTGTTTTAGCATAAATTCGTCCGGCAGCCACAGAACTTGTTGTTACAGGATATGTTTTTAATTGTCCATTGATATTTTGGTCGCTTCCCGGAAACATTCCCAATCCCAGTCCGGCAGTGTTGTCATCACAACCCCAAAAGGTGATTGCCAGTAAAGCTATTAAGGCGTATTTTGCTTTCATGATCGTCGTATCTTGATTTTTTTATTCTTCTTCGTTTGCAGTAGCATCCCATACCTGATCGTAGAACTCGTTGCAGGC
This sequence comes from Bacteroides sp. OF03-11BH, assembly GCF_003604005.1. Lineage (NCBI taxonomy): Bacteria > Pseudomonadati > Bacteroidota > Bacteroidia > Bacteroidales > Bacteroidaceae > Bacteroides > Bacteroides sp. OF03-11BH. Next base: position 156,974 of record NZ_QTMW01000010.1, read on the forward strand.
ATCTGCATAGTTTTCCGGGTTTTGGTAGTCAAGTACCAATTTGCCAGATTGGCGGGCATATTCAATAATAGACTCGTCTACCTTTTCGCTGTTTTGTATTACTCCGTCCGAATAGTCAACAGCGAGTTTGCAAAGAGCGGCGTAGTCTACCGGTTCCTTCAAATCACCTAAATCTTTCTTAGTAATACCTTTCAGCATCAGTTTTGTTGCGAAATCGTCGCTAAGCGTACTCTTGAAATCATCTTCATAAACAGAGAATACCACTTTAGCGTCGCGAAAAGAAGGTTCGTCTTTATAGGCTTTCTTAATATAAAGAGGAGCTAAAGCTGTCATCCAGCCATGACAGTGAATGACATCAGGACACCAGCGAAGTTTTTTCACTGTTTCCAATACACCGCGTGCATAGAAAACGGCACGGCTATCGTTATCATCATATTCTATACCATTTTCATCCGTTGTCTGCATACGATTCTGGAAATAATCATCGTTATCGATGAAATATACCTGCATGCGTGCGGATTGGATAGAAGCAACTTTTATAATCAAGGGGTGGTCAGTATCGTCGATAATCAGGTTCATACCAGAGAGGCGGATCACTTCGTGCAGTTGATTTCTGCGCTCATTGATATTTCCCCATTTAGGCATAAAGGTTCTGATTTCACGGCCTTTTTCTTGTATCGCCTGTGGAAGGTTTCTACCTATATTGGCCATTTCGGATTCTGAAACGTAAGGTGTAATCTCTTGAGTAATAAATAAAACTTTATTCGCCTTTGTCATAATAACAATAGTTCACTATAATATTCTGCAAAGATACGAAAAAAAAGACACATTAAATAAGATATTCTTTCTTTATGTGGCAAATATTAGTTTATTTTGCAGAGTTTTTGCAAACGAGTAAAACATAAACCAATTGACGAAAATGAAAGTAGTGCACACTATCAAGGACTTACAGGCAGAATTGGCTGTCCTAAGAGCCCAAGGTAAAAAGGTGGGACTGGTTCCTACAATGGGTGCTTTACATGCGGGACATGCATCTCTGGTAAAGCGCAGCGTAAGTGAGAATGGTGTAACTGTTGTGAGTGTTTTTGTGAATCCCACACAGTTTAACGATAAAAACGACTTGGAGAAATATCCGCGTACATTGGATGCAGATTGCCGTTTGTTGGAAGAATGCGGGGCGGATTTCGCTTTTGCTCCTTCAGTTAGCGAAATGTATCCGGAACCGGATACCCGTCAATTTAGCTATGCACCATTGGATACGGTGATGGAAGGTGCTTTCCGTCCGGGACATTTTAACGGTGTTTGCCAAATTGTTAGCAAGCTGTTTGATGCTGTACAGCCGGATCGTGCATATTTCGGAGAGAAAGACTTCCAGCAGTTAGCAATTATTCGTGAGATGGTTCGACAATTGAAATATAACCTTGAAATTGTAGGTTGTTCAATTGTACGTGAGGAAGACGGACTGGCATTGAGTAGCCGGAACAAACGTTTATCTGCAGAAGAACGTGAAAATGCTTTAAATATTTCTCGCACCTTATTTAAAAGTCGTAACTTTGCAGCCACTCATACAGTGAGCGAGACGCAAAAGATGGTTGAAGATGCGATTGAAGCCGCTCCGGGTTTGCGTATGGAGTATTTTGAGATCGTAGACGGAAACACATTGCAGAAAATTAGTAATTGGGAAGATACTTCCTACGCAGTAGGATGCATCACAGTGTTCTGTGGAGAAGTCCGGCTGATCGATAACATTAAATATAAAGAATAACTAAAAAGACGAAACCTTATGATGATTGAAGTGTTGAAGTCGAAAATTCATTGTGCACGTGTCACGGAGGCAAATCTGAACTACATGGGTAGTATCACGATTGATGAAGACCTGTTGGATGCTGCAAACATGATTCCGGGAGAGAAAGTGTATATCGCTGATAATAACAACGGTGAACGCTTTGAAACCTACATTATCAAAGGTGAACGCGGTTCGGGCAAAATTTGTCTGAATGGTGCTGCTGCCCGCAAGGTGCAACCCGATGATATTGTGATAATCATGTCCTATGCATTGATGGATTTTGAGGAAGCCAAGTCGTTTAAACCGGCTGTAATTTTCCCTGATCCTGCGACGAACAAAGTGGTAAAGTAGAAAGTATCTTTGATATTTGAAATGAGAAAAGCCCCGTTTACAGTTCGTAAACGGGGCTTTTCTTATTCTACTTTTTTATGCCGGGGGTGATCGATGTTCTACCCACGTGTGAGTTGGTTTTAGCCCGGGTGTTAATAAGCGGCAGTTAGTTGCCGGCGTTTGTTTTCAGTTGCTCATTCATAGCAGCGGCAGCTTTACGGCCATCACCCATCGCCAGAATTACAGTAGCTCCACCGCGAACGATGTCGCCACCTGCGTAAATCATCGGGATAGAAGATTCCATGTTGTCATTTACTGCGATAGTTCCTTTCCGTCCTAATTCCAGTCCTTTGATAGAGCTTGGAACAATCGGGTTAGGAGATACCCCAACGCTGACAATGGCCAGATCTATGTCAATTGTTTCTGTTGCTCCCGGGATGGCTACAGGACTACGACGTCCGGAAGCATCCGGTTCGCCTAATTCCATCTTTTGCAGAATAACTTGTTTTACGCAACCTTGTTCATCAGCAATATATTCGATAGGATTATGCAGAGTGAGGAATTCAACCCCTTCTTCTTTGGCATGTTTTACTTCTTCGATACGTGCAGGCATTTCTTCTTCCGAGCGACGATAGATAATAATAGCACGTTCAGCACCAAGACGTTTTGCCGTACGGACAGAGTCCATAGCTGTGTTGCCACCACCGATTACTGCCACATTCTTACCGAATGCTACCGGAGTGTCCGAATCTTCGCTGGCGGCATCCATCAAATTGACACGGGTGAGGTATTCATTTGAAGACATGATATTGATAGAGTTCTCTCCCGGGATATTCATAAAGTTTGGCAGTCCGGCACCGGAAGCCACGAATATTCCTTTGAAACCTTCCGCTTTCAAGTCTTCTACACCGATAGTCTTTCCTACAATACAGTCTTTGATGAAATTAACGCCCATCTTACCGAGATTGTCGATTTCTACGTCTACAATCTTGTTTGGTAAACGGAATTCGGGGATACCGTATTTCAATACACCGCCAATTTCATGCAGCGCTTCAAATACAGTTACATCATATCCATATTTAGCCATATCTCCGGCAAATGCCAATCCTGCAGGTCCTGAACCGATAACAGCTATTTTGATGCCGTTTTTCTCTGCAATGACAGGTACGGAGATTTGCCCGCTTTCACGTTCGTAATCAGCTGCAAAACGCTCCAAATAACCGATAGCTACCGGCTTTTCATTCATTTTCAGATGAATACATTTTGATTCGCACTGTTTTTCTTGCGGACACACACGGCCGCAAACTGCAGGGAGCGCACTTGTTTCTTTCAATGTTTTAGCAGCTTCGAGGAACTCACCGCGTTCGATATTCTTAATGAAGCGGGGAATATCAATACCTACCGGACAGCCTTCCATACATCCAGGATTAGCACAGTCGAGACAGCGTTTGGCTTCTGTAACAGCCTGTTCTGCTGTTAATCCTTGATTAACTTCCTCTTTACGGCTGTGTGAACGGTATTCAGCATCGAGTTCATTCATCTCTACACGAGGAATAGCCGTACGTTCTTTTGGCTTCATGGATTTGCGTAACTCCTGCCTCCAAGCAGCATTACGACTTTTTTCATCGATTTCTTTGGTTGCTTCACATTCCGATTCCAGCTTATGCATTTCTTCGCGTTCGATATTCTTGAACGCACCCATACGTTTCAGCATTTCGTCGAAATTCACCTGGTGACCGTCGAATTCCGGACCATCTACACAAACGAATTTAGTCTTTCCTCCTACAGTGATACGGCAAGCGCCGCACATACCAGTTCCGTCCACCATGATAGTGTTTAGCGAAACATCTGTCGGAATTTCATATTTTTTAGTCAGCAAGCAAACGAATTTCATCATGATGGCAGGGCCAATAGCGAAACATTTGTCTACTTTCTCACGTTTGATAACTTCTTCTACACCTTCTGTCACCAGACCTTTCCGGCCGTAAGAACCGTCATCCGTCATGATAATTACTTCGTCAGAGCTTTCACGCATTTCTTTTTCCAAGATGATGAGATCTTTATTGCGTCCAGCCAATACAGTGATAACACGGTTACCGGCAGCCTTCAAAGCCTGTACGATAGGAAGCATCGGAGCCACACCTACACCACCACCAGCGCAGATTACTGTTCCGAATTTTTCTATATGGGTAGCTTGTCCGAGTGGGCCTACTACGTCAGTGATAGATTCGCCTTCATTCAGCTCGCAGAGACGGGTAGAAGAAAGCCCGACTTCCTGCACTACCAGAGTAATGGTACCCTTTTTCAGGTCGGAACCTGCGATAGTCAATGGCATACGTTCTCCTTTTTCGCCTACACGTACGATGACGAAGTGTCCGGCCTTACGAGATTTAGCAATTAAAGGAGCTTCAATTTCAAATTTGAATACTTTTTCAGAAAAGCGTTCCTTGCTAATGATTTTGTTCATTATCTAATTAATTTGTTGTTTTTATTACGTAACTGCTATCAGAATGATATAAATTTTGGCAAAGATACAGCTTATTTGCGAAATATAAAAGAAAAGCCACTCTTTTGATGAGTGGCTCTCTATATAAGGGTGCTTTTATTAGTCTGTCAGATCAAGTCTTAGTCTATCATGTCGAAGCCGCAGTACGGAACCAACGCTTTCGGAATTCTAATGCCTTCCGGAGTCTGGTTGTTTTCGAGTAGGGCAGCAACGATACGTGGCAGTGCTAATGCTGAACCGTTCAGTGTGTGGCAGAGTTCGGTTTTCTTTTCTGCATTACGGTAACGGCATTTCAGACGATTGGCCTGATAGGTATCGAAATTGGATACGGAACTTACTTCCAACCAGCGTTTCTGTGCCTCTGAATATACTTCGAAGTCGAAACAAAGGGCAGCAGTGAAACTCATATCACCACCACAGAGGCGGAGGATACGATATGGAAGTTCCAGTTTTTGCAACAGACCTTCTACGTGGTCTAGCATTTCCTGATGAGATTGTTTGGAGTGTTCCGGTTTGTCAATGCGAACCAATTCTACTTTGGAGAATTCGTGCAGACGATTCAGTCCGCGCACATCTTTACCATAGGAACCAGCTTCACGACGGAAACATTGTGTATAGGCGCAATTCATTATTGGCAACTGTTTTTCTTCCAAAATTACATCACGGTAGATGTTGGTTACAGGCACTTCTGCTGTCGGAATCAGATATAAATCATCTACTTCGCAATGATACATTTGTCCTTCTTTGTCAGGAAGCTGTCCTGTGCCATAGCCGGAAGCTGCGTTAACTACTGTCGGTGGCATGATTTCAGTATATCCGGATTTGCGTGCTTCGTCCAGGAAGAAGTTGATAAGAGCGCGTTGAAGTTGTGCGCCTTTACCTTTATATACAGGGAAACCTGCACCTGTGATTTTTACACCCAGGTCGAAGTCTATTAAATCATATTTCTTAGCCAGTTCCCAGTGGGGGAGTGCATCTTTAGGAAGTTCAGTTTCCATACCTCCCATTTTTTCCACTACGTTATCTTCAGCGCCTACACCTTCGGGTACGCTGTCGTAAGGAATGTTGGGGATGGTGTAAAGTACATTCTGCATATCTGTTGCAGCCTGTGTCATAGCGGCGTCTAATTCTTTGTTACCTTCTTTTAGTTCGGCAACGCGTGCGCGTGCAGTCTCAGCTTCCTCTTTCTTGCCTTCTTTCATCAGTTGACCGATGGTGCGTGAAAGCGAGTTAACCTCTGCCAGATTCTTATCTAATTCATTTTGTGTGCTACGTCTCTTGTCGTTAAGAGCGATCACTTGATCGATCGTTTCCTTTGCATTTTTGAAATGCTTCTTTTCCAGTCCGCGGAGTACCGCCTCTGTGTTTTCTGTAATTTGTTTAATGGTAAGCATATCTATACTTTTTATGAACTTTCTTATTTAAGGCTACAAAGATAAAGAAAAAACGAATAATCAAGCAAATATATGTGTTATATATAATATATATGATGTGTCTATGATATATATAATACATGTATTGAGCTGTATAATAAACATATATGCAGTGAATGATACATACATGTCTCTTTTAGAGTGATATATAAAACTCTGGTTGTTAAAAAGAAAGGAGATGTAATCCAATGGATTACATCTCCTTCTCTTAAATATTTTCAGTTGTGCAATTATGCCTCAGTAGCAGGAACAACAGAAACATATCTTCTGTCTTCTTTGCCAACTTTGAAGCTAACTGTACCATCTACTAAAGCGAAAAGAGTGTGGTCTTTACCCATTCCGATGTTTTCACCCGGGTGGAATTCAGTACCTCTTTGACGAACGATGATGTTACCTGCTTTGCAAGCTTCGCCACCAAATATCTTAACGCCTAATCTTTTACTTTGTGATTCGCGGCCGTTCTTAGAACTACCGACACCTTTCTTATGTGCCATTTCTTCTTACTTTTTAATTGATTAAGCTACTACTTCTGTAATTGTTAATTCAGTGAACTGTTGACGGTGACCGTTCAGTTTTCTGTGTCCTTTTCTTCTTTTCTTGTGGAAAACAAGAACTTTGTCGCCTTTAACCAAGTTTGAAACAACCTGGCAAACAACTTTAGCGCCTTCTACGGTAGGAGCACCTACTGTTACGTTTCCGTCTTTGTCTACCAAAAGAACTTTTTCAAATTCTACTGTTGAACCGTTTTCTGCACCTTCGATGTGGTGAACGAACAACTTTTGACCAGCTTCTGCTTTAAATTGCTGACCGTTAATCTCTACAATTGCGTACATCTTATATATAAATGTATAAGTTAGCTCCGGCGGGTGGTCTTTAATCACTTAAAGAACTCTTTATCGAACCCGTTGCGGAATAATCGGGCACAAAAGTACTATTTTTATTCGTTCCCGACAAATATTTCTTTTATTTTTTATAGGAGATAAAATGATTACGGCAAATAAATGAGCATTTTAGCTCTCATTGTAGCCTATTGGACTAATTCTCCTAAATTCTGCATAATGATTTTGTGTGGATAAACACGAAGTTCCTCTGCCGTTGTCATTCCGTTCAGCACACCTGCAAAATCGACTCCTGCATTCTGCGCTGTTTCGGCATCTACGGTGCTATCTCCAATATACAATGTCTCTTCGGGGCTACTTCCCAGATGTTCCAATGCAAATTTAACTCCTTCCGGCGAAGGTTTCGGTGCTTTTACATCTTCTCCTCCCACTACTATATCAAGAAAATCCTTAGGCAGATATTCTTCCAGATAACTCAATATCCGGAAACGATACTTGGTAGAGATAATTCCGACGCGGGCACCCCGTTTCTTCAATTCTTTCAGTGTAGACAATGTGTCGGGAAAAAGACGGGTATTTACATTCATGTGTACATCAGCTTCCAGTCTGTACTCCTGCCGGAAGGCCTCCAGCTGTGCCGGGTTGGTAATTCCGGTAAGGATACTGAATGATTCTTCCAATGTTTTGCCGATTGTACGCTTGATAGCTTCATCAGTAACGGTTAAATACTGATGCCGGGTAAGTACAATTCTGAAACACTTAACGATACCACGCGACGAATCGGCTAGTGTGTAGTCGAAATCGAATAAATAGGTTTTGTAGTTCATTGGGGAAAACTTTTCCGCAAAAGTACTAAATACTTTTCTTATTTCACAGCTTCTACTGTGTATCCTTGTCTTTTTAGTAAGTTTAATAATCCTTTTTCTCCGGGGAGGTGCAGGGCGCCTACTGCAACAAAAGTCGGGGCAGCCTTCATGATTGCCGGTAGTTTTTCAGCCCATGCTTTATTACGGTTGTAAATTAGGACATTTTCTTCGCCGGGAAGTGCGTCACATTGATCGCCTTTACGTTCTTCACTGATTTTAAGCATGGTGTTCAGATCTTGGTTCATGTAGGCGTTTGTGAGCCTTTTCAGGTTTTCTACTTCAGTCTCTATATGGTTAAGAGTGCACATTAATAGTTGTGCTTGCCGTTGTAGTGAACTGCCATTGAAAAGCAGGTTGAATTGGAATTCTGCAGTTTCCAGTCCGTCCACCTTTTTTCCGTTTTGGATGGCTTGACTTTGAAAGAATGTGTCGAGTTGCTCTTGCGGGTTGAATTTCTCTATATGTTTTACGTAAGCCATCACCACTACATTATTTAATAAGAAGGCAGGTTTTAGCTTCGGAGCCATATTTAAATCTACCATCAGGTTTTCTTTGCAGAATTTATTAGCAGTCTCAAAGTCTTTCGGAGAAAGGAGAGAGTTTAGCGTGGTATCACTTTCAATCATCATTGCCTTTTGCATCTTTTCCATGGTGGCAGGCGATTGCATTTCCGACATTTTCATCTCTCCATATACTTGTTGAGTTTCATTCATAGCCTTTTTAAGTCCGGCAATGCTATCCATGATGCTGAACGGTGCTAGATGGTGAGTGCCTATGATGTAGGAAGGTTGGTTCAGTCCGTTGCCGGACACTTTCCATAAAAGCTGTGCATTGGCGCTGAATGCCACGCAAATAAATAGAACTGCTCCGATGAATGATTTCATAATTTTATATCATTAGAAGTTGATAATTAACGTATCCTGCCGCCGCTTATCCAGTGTTTGGTATAATAGTTCTCGTTCAAGTTGCTGACGATCACTCCTTTACTGGTGCTGGAATGAATAAACTTACCGTTTTTGAGGTAAATGCCTACATGAGCTACTTTATTTTTTGAACGACTGCTGGTGAAGAATACCAAGTCTCCTTCCCGGAGATTCCGTTTGGCGACTTTATTACTTTCTTTTTTTAGATCTTCCGTGTTACGCGGCACTTGGGTGCGGTATACCTTACGGTACACTTGATAAACTAATCCCGAACAGTCGGCTCCTCGTTTCGAATCACCTCCACCACGATAGGGAACCCCTATCCAGTCGGCTGCTTCCAGATAGAGCTTATGGTTATCCTCCATATTAATATCTACCCCCAACAATATAGAAGCTCGCGCCAATGCTTGATAATCCAGCCGGGGTGCGGAAGTGCGGCAGGAACTAAGGCTGGCAATCAGTCCTAATAAAAGGATGAATTGCAGAAAGTATCTTTTCTTTCTATCAGGTTTCTTTATACTAGACTTATGGGTATCAGACTTTTCTGTTATATATCTCATCATAATTAGTTTATGCAATAATTTTAGTAAGGATGGATACTTACCATTCATTATTTTATCATTCCCTATTTACCGTTTACTCTTCTTCTACATTAAAATAATCCTCCAGTTCTTTCTCTGCGGAGTTGTCCTCGTTGATAATATCCCGGATGATGACACCGTGTTCCAATAAAGCAATCCTCGGACATACATCTACGGTATGATTGAGATTGTGACTGGATATGATAACCGTAGCTTGATGCTCCTCATTATATTTCTTGAGCAGATGTTTGATGATAGACTGAGAACTTGGATCGAGAAAGTTGAATGGTTCGTCCAGTATCAGTAATTGCGGGTAATGAAGCATGGCAGAAATAATTCCGATCTTTTGCTTGTTACCTGCGGAGTAGTTACGGATTAGCTTCTTGTGCCCGATCACTTCTCCACTCATAAAACGTTCGAAAGGAATCAGACGTTCGTCCACTTCTTCTTTCTTTAGTCCGTACATCTTTCCGATGAAATAGAAATATTCTTCCGGAGTGAGATAATCAATCAGAAAACCATCGTCAATGAAAGCACCGGTAATGCTTTTCCAGTCTTCGCTTTGGCTGACATCAATATCATTAATAATCACCTTACCATCGTCTGCTTTTAACAGATCCAGCATGATTCGGAAGAGAGTTGTTTTACCGGCACCGTTGTTTCCCACCAATCCGAGCATATCGCCTTGATTGATTTCGTAGTGTTCTATGTCTACGGCAATCTTCTCACCGAAATTCTTTTTAAGTTTGTCAATGATAATCATGATCTTCAATGTTTATATGGTTAATGATTCATGAGCGTTTATTGGCGGCTGTCTCTGAAGCCTTCCATGTTTTCGTATCGCCGTTTCATGAAACGATGATATACATTTTTAATCCATAAAGGAGAAGTCAGGGTAAATCCGAGACCGACAACTAACAGAATAATGTAAGTGATTGTTTCACCTAAAAATGCATTTAATAGACTGTATAAGATGAGAGGCACACCGAAAGCAGCGAAATTAACCACCATCTGTATAGCGCTATTCGTTTGTCGGCTTGTCACTTTCTCGTTTAAGGGGACCGTCTGTTTGTTGTAGACAGCCAGTTGGAAAAAACAGAAATAAATAAAGCCGATGGTATAGAAAAACCAGGCGAAGGCGCCCAGTAAAGTGAGTTTATTCATGATGATGGCGGGAATCATGAGTATGAAAGGTATGATTTCGCCAATGCTGTATGTGTAATATTTGGCTTTCAGTAGACTCATAATTGATTCTTTACGAGACATCAGGCCATCAATGTAATTACCTTCGAATGACATAATCTGTGAAAGGATAATCATTCCGAATACGGCAAAGTTGTATACACAGATGAAAGAAGTCATGAAATTCCCGTCGTAGACACTGGAAAAGCTAAGTGCGACGGAGAAAGCCACCACTACAATTGCGATATTGCGTAATGCACCTTTGCAGCGGCGGTTGCGTAAAAGCATTTTCAGTTCCAGCCTCATATATTCGCCAACTTCCCCGTAGCGTTCGAAGAATTTATATTCGGAGACATGTTTAATCTGACTATCTTCTACTTTTGCCAGCTCTGCATAGATAAGTCCGGACATGATCTTGCGGTTAATCAACCATAAAATGGCAATCACAAGTATGGTGCCGAGAAAATAGAGAATGTTGCCCTGTATGTATCCGTCTCCCAGATCCATGAAGAAATAGAAGAGAGGACTATCTTCGGGAATAAAAAGAAGGCAGCCTATTCCACCGTAGAAAGCGATAGGTAATAGAATCCACCAAATACGTTCGTTGATAAGAGTGCGGCAAAGCAAGTACCAGTAATTATTGGCAATAATCAATAGCAAGATACCGATAAGATAGGTGATGACACCGGGGATACCGAAAAACTTGGTAATAGTGATGAAGGAAAAAGGGACAAACAGAAACAACCAGAACAGGTTGAACAGGCTTAGTCCCGAGCGGATCAGTAAGAAGTCGATGACACGAATTCGTTTAACCGGCAGCAGGAGGTAAGGTTTTACCTCCTGCGTCGGTGTTTTTTGAAACGGAACACGCAACAGAAAGTCCAGTGCCAGGATAAAGATCAGAACCACTGCGTTCATCACATGATATGGTTCCCGGTTAGGAACCATATCAGAAAATCCGAACGCGAACGTCGTACCGAAGAATATCAGGTAACCGGCCCAGAATGCGCCCATGACATAACCGAGTATTTTAGCAACTTTGTTCTTTTCATACATCGGATGCCGTTTGGCGGCAAGCCTTCCATGTTTGCGTAATTCGTTGAATATCATCATTCAGTAGATATACTAGAGAATTTTTATTTGTTTTCTTCCGGCACGGTCATGATGACTTGAATTTCGTTGTTCTGTTTCAGCAATTTGGCGAGGAAGTCTTGCACTTCTTTTGCTGTGATGCTGTTGACCAACTTTTCATAGTCTTTTGTATTATCCACACCCGTGTAGAGGTATTCGTCCATATTATTAAGCCAGTAGCCGTTTTCTTTCTGGGCGTCTTTATACTTCTTCAGCATATATTCTTTGATCTTCTGCATGTGTTCGGCAGACGGACCTTCTTTTGCCATTTTGTGAAGTTGTTCTACAACAACAGCAGACAATTTATCTTTCTTGGCAGGGTCAGTTTGGAATACAATCTGAAGAACAAGTTCCTCTTTCGGGTATTTACCAAGACTTCCGTTGCAGCTTACACCGTATGTACCTCCTTCTTTTTCACGGATTTCAGCAGTGTAAACCAAATCCAGAGCCTGATCTAAGAAGCTAAGCAGGACATTGTTGCGCAAGTCATATTTGCAAGTGCCGCTATAAAGGAACATGATGGTAGCCATCGGAGTTTCCTGTGCCTTTGCAAATACATTTTTGATCTCTCCCTTGCGGATATCCATCTTGTTATCTTTGAAAGTCTCTTTACGATTGATAGATGGCAGACCTCCCAGATATTTAGCGATTAACGGTTTCATTGTAGCCAAGTCTACGTTTCCTACCAGAAAGAAAGTGAAGTCACTTGCATCTTTGTAGCGGTCTTCGTACATTTCAAGAATACGGTCATAGTCGATCTGGTCTACCATGTTTTCTTTCATTCTGATAGCACGTGGATGGTGACCGTATAGTACGCTTGTAATAGTGTCACTGAAAGCAGTCATCGGGTTAGCGTCCGCATTTTGAAGTTCGGCTTTCAAACGGTTCTTGTAAGATTCGAATGCTTCGTTATCCTTACGCGGAGAAGTGAAAGTCAGATAAGTAAGCTGCATCATTGTCTCAAAGTCTTTCGGGGCACAGCTACCGGAAACAGTTTCCGTAGTGTTGCCGATACCCGCACCTACGTTTGCACGTTTGCCAGCCAAAGCTTTACCCAGATCTACTTTGCTGAAATTACCGATTCCACCTACTAGAGCTACTCCGTTTAATTGAGAGATATTGATAATTTCTTCGTTCGGGAATACGCTGGTACCACCAAAGCTTACACCTTTCATAACAATCTGGTCAGCCTTGAAATCAGTTGGCTTCACATATACGGTTACACCGTTGGAAAGTACCAACTTAGTCGTACCATAGATTTTACCAGCTTTTTCAGAAACAATCTTGCCACCTTTAATATCTTCAGAGATTAGCGGTTCGTTAGAAACTTTATCTTCATAAGGTTTCAGATCGAATGACTTCATTTGTTTCAATAAAGCAGCAATTTCTTCTTTAGTAGGGTATTTTGCTCCTTCTTTTTCCGGACCGGCCAGCAAAACCACCTGATTGTTGTCAGTGATTAGTTGTTGCATCACCTGATTGACAGCTTCTACAGGGATATTCGGAGCCAGTTTGTTTACCAGTGTATATTCAACTTCGATTCCCGGAATCGGTTCTTTTTCAAGGAAATTGTTAACGTATTCGTTGACGTAAGAACCACTTTTAGTCTTTTCACGTTCGTTGTAAGCAGATTCTACGGCTTGCAAATAGTTGGCGCGTGCGCGTTCATATTCTGATGCGGTAAATCCGAAGCGGCGTGCACGTTCCGCTTCTTCCAAAACAGTTTTCATTGCTAAATCGATACCGTCTATTTTGCTGCTTGCATCAAGTGCGAGTGCTTCTTTAGTCTTGGCAAGAAAATAGTTTCCATATTCTGCGCTTGCGCTAGTGAAAGGAGGATTAGCGGTTTGACGGAGTTCATTCAAACGGTTGTTCAGCATATTCATAGCCATGCTGACCATATATTGAGTAGCATAATAAGCAATGGTGTTTTTCAAAGAATCCGGTGTAGCGTCTTGTTTGAAGAAGATGTTCACATAAGGATTCTTCACTTCCTTGTCTGTACCGATATAGATCAGCGGTTCCTGATTATCTGCCACTGGATAGTAGATACGTTCGGCCGGGTTTACCGGAGCTTTTACATCTGCAAATACCTTTTTCAGTTTAGCTTCAATTTCATCTACATTGATATCACCTACAATAACGATTCCTTGTAAGTCCGGACGATACCATTTCGCATAATAATCGCGGATATCCTGATAAGGGAAGTTGTTGATAACATCAATACTTCCGATAGGCATACAGTCTGAATATTTAGAATCCGGATACAGAGTCGACTGTGCATCAGTCATGATGCGAAGCATACCACTGTTGCGGCTTCTCCATTCTTCGCGGATAACGCCACGCTCTTTGTCAATTTCCTTGTCGGCAAGGTTGATAGCGCTCGACCAGTCGTGAAGAATCAGCAGACAAGAGTCTACCACGTTTATATTTTCAGTTGGTACGTTGCTGATGTTGTACACCGTCTGGTCGACACTGGTATATGCATTCAGGTTCGTGCCGAATTTAATACCTTTTGTTTCACACCAGGGCACGATGCCAAGTCCGGTTTCATCACCTGGGAAGTGCTTTGTTCCGTTGAAAGCCATGTGCTCCAGAAAGTGAGCCAGACCACGTTGTTGCGGTTCCTCAAGAATGGAACCTACTTTCTGGGCGATGTAGAATTCAACTCGTTTTTCGGGAAGGGCGTTGTGGCGAATGTAATAGGTAAGCCCGTTGTCTAGTTTACCGATGCGAACATTCTTGTCCACAGGTAATTCTTGCATGGGTTGTGCAAGTACGAGCTGGAAATTGCAGCATATAAAAAGGACTGCAATAAATAATCCACGTAATAAATGTTTCATGTTCTATTTAGTTTAAATAAATATTTCTGTGTTATTTGTCGTTGTGCTTGGTTGTAAATCACAAATAGACAGGGAAAAGAGTTATTTTATAGCTTCCCGTATCCTGACTAGCTTAGTTAACAGTCCTTCCAGAAGGTCTAACTTTAACATATTGGCACCATCGCTTTTGGCTACGGCAGGGTTTTCATGTGTTTCGATGAATATTCCGTCGGCACCTACGGCGATACCTGCTTTGGCGACAGTCTCTATCAACTGCGGCATTCCTCCCGTTACCCCACTGGTTTGGTTGGGTTGCTGCAAGGAGTGAGTGACATCCAGAATCACCGGATAGCCAAATGACTGCATTTCGGGGATACCACGGTAGTCTACAACAAGATCTTGATAGCCGAAAGTTGTTCCACGTTCGGTAAGCATCACATTCTTGTTTCCGGCTTCCACCACTTTGTCGGCAGCAAACTGCATTGCCTGCGGTGAAAGGAACTGTCCTTTCTTGATGTTAATCGTTTTTCCGGTTTTGGCTGCGGCAACCAACAAGTCGGTCTGGCGACAAAGAAAAGCTGGGATTTGAAGTATGTCCACGTATTCGGCTGCCATTGCAGCTTCATCTGCAGTATGGATATCGGTTACGGTGGGGACTCCGAAAGTCTCATGTACCTTTCTCAATACTTTGAGTGCTTTCTCATCGCCAATGCCGGTAAACGAATCCAGACGTGAGCGGTTTGCCTTACGGTAAGAACCTTTGAATACATAAGGTATTTGCAGTGCTTCGGTGATCTTTACTACTCGTTCGGCAATGCGCATTGCCATTTCTTCACCTTCTATCACACACGGACCGGCCAACAGGAAAAAGTTGCCGGTGGGGTTGTTCTTAAGTTCTATCATTTTATTATTTACCAATTACAAATTATCAAT
Source organism: Bacteroides sp. OF03-11BH (assembly GCF_003604005.1). Lineage (NCBI taxonomy): Bacteria > Pseudomonadati > Bacteroidota > Bacteroidia > Bacteroidales > Bacteroidaceae > Bacteroides > Bacteroides sp. OF03-11BH. The sequence goes on from NZ_QTMW01000010.1 coordinate 172,306, forward strand.
TAGGTTGTGAGTATATGTCTCTCTCCTTGGGGGGAGTGATCCTGATTAGTTGGGGATGATAAGCGTTGTCTTTTCCGGGAGCACGCCTACTTCTAAAGGAAAATGTTTAGGCAACAAACGCCCGTCCAAATCCACCGCTGCATTCTGTGCCCGGAGTACCTTTACTTTTCTCGTCCGGTAGCTTTTCACCACTTTGTGATTCAGGATTCTTCCCTGAATCAGCATCCATAGTCCGGAAATAATTTGCAGGAATTCCGGGCGGTAGATTACAGATACATCCAGCCATCCGTTGTATGGAACGGCACTGGGAGTTTGTCCCCATCCCCAGGCACTGCCTATACATACGGTCATGATGCGTCCACGGATATGTTCATCATTGATGCGGAGATGCATTCTGTAGAGCTTCCGTTCGAAGATGAGGGAGAACAGGGCGGCAACGTATGAAAGAAACTTCACCCCCCAGAAACGTTTGGTCTGATCGGTGATTTTGACGATTCGTGCTCCCAGTCCGATATTAACGGCATTGAGGAAATAGCGGCGCTGGTGTTCGTTTCCGTCGTAGAAGTTGCAGTAGCCTACGTCTATTTTCTTCAACCGATGATTGATGATACAGTCGACAGCCGGCTTGTATTCGGTACTAAGTCCCCAATATTTGGCGAAGTCATTTCCGATACCGTTCGGAATCATGCCGAGGGCGATGTTCTCTTTGTCTTCGGCATCGGATAGCATAATGCCATTGATGGCATCGTTCAATGCCCCATCACCTCCCACAATGACAATCGTGCGATAACCATTGTTGGCCAAGATTTTAGCGAGACGCTCTACCGAACCGAAACCTTCGGATTGTACATAGTCATAGTCTACACCTTTACTGTCCATGTACTCCTTAATTTCTTTCCAGCGCTTCTTTACCTTTCGGGTACCAGCTTTTGGGTTGTAAATCACTCCCCATTTCTTCGGTTCTACACTCATATTTGTTTATCTATCCTATTGTGTATTAAAAATCGCACTATAATAACTGCCAAAGATACTAATTCCCTTGCAGTTTCTCTTTTACAAAAGCTATCTTTTCTTCCATCGGCAGCTCTGCATTCATCCAATGGATCGTAAATCCTCTTCTTTCCATGCCGCGGAACCAGGTCATTTGTCGCTTGGCAAACTGATGGATGGCTATCTCCAAACCGTTGAACATTTCTGCATAAGTCAGTTTGCCTATGACGTATAATGTCAGGTATTTGTATTCCAGTCCATAGTAGATGAGATCGTCCGGTGCAATTCCCTGTTCGATCAATCGTCTTACCTCGTCCACCATTCCTTCATCCAATCGTTGTTTCAATCGGCGGGTGATCTTTTCACGGCGCAGTTCCCGGTCAATGTCCACTCCGATGATGAGACTGTTCAGTTCCGGAAATTCCCTTTCGGGAACCGGATGGGCTGCATAATACTCTTCAATTTCTATCGCCCGTATCGCCCGTTTCATGGTATCCACATCGGTGGAGTTATGCAAAGCCTTGTATTGACTTATCATTTCCGTCAACTCTTCCAGCGAATGATTTGCCAAACGGTTACGCAATTCCGGATTTTCCGGTACGGGCATCAGTTTATATCCTTTCAACACGGATTCCAGATACATACCTGTCCCTCCACATAAAACGGGAAGATAGCCTTTTTGTTTGATGCTTTCGTAAGAATTCAAGAAATCACGTTGATATTCAAACACATTGTATTTATATCCGGGGTCTGCAATGTCAATCAGATGATAGGGGATTGTACGTCCGTTTACGGTATAGTCGGCCAAATCTTTTCCTGTACCGAGATCCATTCTTCTATATATCTGACGGGAATCGGCACTGATAATTTCTGTGTTGAGTTCATAGGCCAAGGCAGCGGCAAAGGGAGTTTTACCCGAGGCTGTAGGTCCGAGTATGGCGATTAAATCATAGTCCGGCATAGCTTCATTCTTTTATATCTGCAAAATTACGAAATATTTTTAACCTGTTTGGTATTCAATCGCTTTTTTATCAAGATTAATAAGGGGATAGGGAAGGTTAATTTGCATTTTAACCTCTAATTGGTGGTATTCAATCTAATAATAATGAAGTGTATGAGAATACCGCCATCTGATATTATCTACTATAATATTTGTGTTGTTTTTATTGTCAATCTGTCAGGGTAGTGGCTAATCTTTTGATTTTTAGTGGAATATGGCTGATGATAGGAGCTGACAATAGGCTGACAATAAAGGTCTTGTTTTTTATTGTCAGCTTTGTTTTTGCTGATTAAATAGTATAGCTATTTGATAAACAGTTGTTTATCTCCTTTTTTATCATGATGCTATTTTTGTGATAACTTCTGTATATCTGTATGTTTTTACGTTATATTACCACTAAGGTTGTGTTGAAAAATCAGGTGTGATAACTCTAGTATGCTGATAGAATAACACGGAGATACGGGTAAAGTAGCTTAAAGATACTGGCATTGTTCAGCTAGAGTGCCTTTATTGTTCAGCTAAAGTACCGCTCTTGTTAGTTCTCCACGGCCGTGGTGAATGAATGATATCGGTAGCTTAACAGATGTATACCTGCTTGATAGAATAAAGATAAAGGTGCCTTAATAGAGTTGTGCTTACTTGCGTAAGTCTATAAACCTGACATTCAAAATCTTTTCCACATTTATCTGTTGTTGATCGTTTGTACTATCCGGCATACCTTTCCGTTTTTATCCACGCCTTCTATGGTTATATCTTCCGGTGCAGTGCTGTCCGGAGTATAGTATTCGATGGTTGCTTTTCCATTAGCATCCAGTTGAAGGGTAGGATTCCAATAGATCGTACTTCGTAAATCCGAGCGTTGGTCATTCTTCTTTTCAGGCGTATCATAAGTAGGATGATAGAACTCGACCGAGTCGCTGTACCCCAGTGGAGTACATGTGATAATGCCCTGTGCCGGTCTTGCCGGGATCTCTTTGCCGTCTTTCAGCGTAATAACGATAGCACCTGCCGAACCGCGGGAACCTAAGATCGCTGCATCGGCACCGCGAAGAAGGCTCAAGCTCGACATATCACTGGTTTGTATCATGGTCAGGATGTCGTTATCGTCTTCATACACCACGTCGTCAACAACAATGACAGGTTGCTCGGGATTGTTGCGGATATGTATTTCATTTCCATTTGTCACGCTAATGCCCGGAAGTCTGGTGACTGCATCAAAAGCTGTTTGTGCACCGAATCCTTCCAGTCTGTCCCCTTCGATCGTGTAGGTGTTGATACCTCCTGTGTAAATACTTTCTGAACTGGCCTTTTTACGACTTCCAGTGACTACCACTTCTTTCAGATTGTACACTCTCATTCCACCTTCCATGTAATATTGGTCGCGGGTGTTGAGCAAATAATCTTCCATAAACGTTGCTGTTCCATCATGGAAAGGAGACTTGTGCGAAGTTGCCGGGTATTGAGGAGTGTCAATCACGATGTCCACTCCGGCAAATCCTCTTTTGGTACGTGCCTGAACAAGGAAAGTCGTGCTATCTCTGAAAGATGTGTTCACGATAAACTCTCCTTTTTCGTCTGTGGTGGTAGTGGCGATGATGTTCTGTTTGGGAGCCAGAATACAAATAGGTCCTTTCTTAACGTTACCTCCAAAGAAACCTTTGATACGTCCGCTGATAGTTTGCCCCTTTTCCATATAGTTGGTGAGGTTCATTGAAGGTGCAGTCAGTACATTCTGGATATGGTGTCTGCGCCATCCGTGCGTCATCATCAGGAAGTCTACCGTGCGGAGAGTCCGGAGGTCTTGCTGCAAAAAATAATATCCGGGATTTTCTACATATCCTTTTAAGTCGGAGGTCAATAGAAAATTCGATACGATATTGTCAGCAAGCGAATCCGGGCGGATACTCTTTCTGTCGGTAATGCTGATGGAAAAACTACCTTCTACCGGAGTACCGTTATCGTCTTTTGCTGAAATTTGCAGGGATACCTTTTCTCTTTTTCCGTATGTCGGCTTATCTGCAAGAATTTGCCATTGATGCGGATTCCGGTCGGGTATGAAAACCAGGCGTTCGCTAAGTGCGTTGCCCTGTTGGTCGATCAGCATGAAATGGGTGATGCCTGCGTTGAATAAACTGTCGTTCATTCTTCCAAAAGTCCTGTCGATACTGACTGGCTGCAGGATGACCAGCTTTCCACGAGTGTGCGCAATCAAGAATAACTTTTGAGGCCATTCGGTAGCTTCTGTTTTCTGGATTTCGTAACGGATTTCCTTTTTATAATGTGTCATGGAAAGTGTGATTCCTTTTTCTTCTACAGCTGGGAGGTCGAATCGTTTACTGATACCGTCACCGGATTTGGCAATCACATAGTAAGAGTTTCCCACAGTCGGATTCAGTGTGAAAACTCCCATGCCGTCATGCTCCGAGCGGAAAGCTGTCAATGTGTCTCCGTTGGCATCGAACAGGAATCCTTCTATTTCTGTAGAAAAGCCATCCGATCCTTGAGCCTTGAAAGCTATATTCTGATGAGCAACGGTCAGGAGAGCACCTCCTTCCGGGAAGAACTTAACATCAAAGTCTTTTGTAAACGAAGGCAGATAGAAAGTCTTTTTATAAATATATTGGGGATCATCGAACTCTACTTCAATGTGGCGTGTGGCAATAGGCTTCAAATCCGGCAGGGAAATAGAAATCAACCCATTCTCGTCTGTCTTTCTTTTACCTTTATCTTTAATCTTTCCGTTTTCAATGTAGCGGTAGCGGATGGCAGTATTTCCGAAAGCCTCTTGGGTATTGCTGGTAAATCTTACCTTGGCTGTATAATGTGATTCGTCTTCTTGCTGATACTCAATATTTGAAACAATCGTATTATCAATCGAATTACCGATTTTCAGATTGCGTGAATAAAAGAATTCCGGTTCCTGATTAAGCATCCAGTTGCTATATCCCCGCAAATAATAATCACCTGCAGGGAGAGTGGGAGGGAGGGTGAAAGCATTATGAAAACCCAATGAATCTCTGCGGATCTTTTTCCGTTCTACAATAGAGTCGGAACGGTTGACAAGCTCTGTAATGATGAAGTTGCTTTGTGTATTACCTTGATGTGTAACAGAGTTTACCAGATATCCCTTGAACCATATTTTTTCTCCTGCCCCATAAAAGGGCTTGTCCAGATGTAAGTAGAGTTTCTCCTGTGGGACTTTTTCCAGTAGATTAAAATACGCAATAATTGTATCTTGTATGTTTTGCCCTGACAATGGGGCAAAACAGAACAGTATTCCGAAAAAGAAAGCTATTAAGCCTCTATGGATAGAAAATGTAGTTTTGTTTTTCATACGTTATGTGTTTGATTCTACATCTATGATTTGTGCATCCAGATCGAAAGCACTTTCTTTTTTACTGCCAGTATGTTAATCACCGATACAACGATAAATAATAGAATACCCATACTGATTGCTGCCCATAATGATCCGGTTTCCAGCTGTGGAAATAGGATGCGGATGCTGTCTATGTAATAACTGCGCAACCAGGAGACTAATCCGATGGATAATACAAGCACAATAACGTTCAATCCTACCGTGAGCAACTGATAAGGCAATGCTACCTTGTTGGGACTGTATCCGATTAGTAATAGACTTTCCAGCTTGGTTGTATTCTTTTGTAAAAGCAGGAAGATGCTCAACATCAGTATATAGAATGAAAGGATACTGATAAATAAACCCACTCCCAATACAATACCTACGATAAGACGGAGGAAATAAGTTGTATTTCCGGCATCCAGCTTACCATCTTCCGTTTCATATCCTTTCTTCTGAAAATAACTGGCGATGGCGGAATCTGCCGGATTGCTGACCTCGATAATCAATCGTGCCGGTTGGGCTTCTGCATTCGGTGCGAAATTCTCATTAGCCCATTTCATAAAGGACTGGGGAACAAGAATCGTATTCAGACGATTGGAAAAACCGACAATGTTTCCTTTGTACTGTTCCACCCGTCCGTTGCCACGCATCATAATATCCATTTGAATCAGACTCATTAACCCTTCCGATAGTTTGGGGAGGCTGCGGCTTTGCGCAAAACCGAAGTTATAAAGGTTCAGATAGTTGCGCGGAATGATAATGGGTATGGTATGTGTGTTTTCATCGAAATGCCATTTATCGAGTTTGATGTCGACAAACTCATCGGGAACAGACTCAAAAAACATATCTGTGGAAAGATGAATACCGGCTTCCTTCATTCCCAATCCTGCTGAAACTTTGAATTGAGAAGGAGTGAAAGCTCCTATTGTTTTGGTAAACGGTTGCTTTTTCAGATCCGCAATTTCTTCGGCAGAGAATGTATTACTCTTTCCTGCAAAAGAACCGAGAGCACTGATTTTCTTTGTAGCTATGATGAAATCCTTTTTCATAAAGCTGTCTCCTTCGGTGAATACCGGAATGACATCTTTATAAAACTGTACGCTAAGCAATACAATCATCATGCCGAATAGGTTGGCTAAAAAGAAACCGGCTAATTGACCGATACTGATATGTTGGCGGAGAAGCTTCCAGACAAGAGTTGGCATTTTATTTACGATTTTACAATTTACGATTTACGATTTGAAATGATGCTGTGAAAAGAGGTTGTTCATTACCTGCTACTTGTTATTAACCAGCTTACTACAGTTGAAGTGTATGGCTGTAAGGCAACTCGATATGTTTACCGATGGAAGTGGCGATCACTCCGGCTCCTTGTGCCTTTGCTTCGGCAATGATAAGTTCACCCATGATGCGGCTGTTATCATCGTCCAGGTGGCTGATCGGTTCATCCAGAAATAAAAAGTCGAACGGCTGGCAGAGCGCCCGGATAAAGGCGACGCGCTGTTGCTGTCCGAAAGATAGCTTGCCGGCTTTCACATTTATTTTATCTGCGATCCCCAGTTGTTCGAAGAACGATAAGATTTCTTTTTTCTTTTTGCATCCGGTGAGGTTATTCTTCAATTGCACATTTTCAAGAGCGCTAAGTTCGGTGAAGATGCGTAAATCCTGAAAAAGCATACTTAGTGAATGCTTTCGCAGGTCGACCCATTGCTTCACGGAGTATGCTTTGATATTGGTTTCATCGAAATTAATAATCCCCTGATAGTCGTTGCGGTAGCCATAGATATAGCTGCACAACGAAGATTTGCCGGTGCCGGAAGCTGCTTCGATCAGATACATTTCTCCTTTCCGGAAGAAAAGATCCTGATGCCATACGTCCGAAGTCACCGAATTACGGTCAGCAAACACTTGGGGAAGTGTTTGCTGTAAGTGAATACTATTCATACCGTTGGTTTATACATTTATTACATGCCGGCAAATTGCTTGGCAAAGTCTACAATTTGTTTGAGGGCATTTACATCTTTGTCTTTCAGGCAAAGGTCGATCTCGCTGACTTCTCCTTCCGAACTCATGGATAGGTAAGAAACCTTGTTGGCCAGTTCAATATATGTCTTAGCTTCCTGTCCTCCGAAACCTGCTACCATTTTAACGATAGGCAGATCGAGGATTGCTTCGGCATTGATTGCTATAAATAGGCTCTTTCCCTTCATATCCGATGCATAAGGAGCATCTTTGACTGATTTGTCGGCAGCTTTACCTACGTTTTTGTAGAGTAACTCATCATTGGTTGCATACATTTGTTTATCCTTGATGCCGAAGAATATATTCATGCCTCTTGTCTTGTAGACATATTCGTCTTTGCCAAGTTGCATGATATCTTCCCCTCTCTTCAATCCCAATGATTCCTTGTTCTTGTAAATCATTTCAAGAGCATTGCCGTTCTTCACGTCAGCGTACATCATGAAAGTGGGAGCACTGCTCATCGTAACGTTGATTAATCCTGCAGAAATATCACCATTGAACGAGCTGAACAACTCTTTTACTTCGTCTGCCTTTGCGATAGATACTGTGTTGCGGAATTCCTTGTTTTCGCTCAACAGGTTATACAGTTCGCCTCCTTTTACACCTACGTTGAAGAACATCAGGGTAGAAGCCGGGAAGTATTTAACGAAAGTATTGTTCGCTTTTCCAACAGATTCCATTTGTTTTTTTAGGAGAGCTTTCACTGCTTCGTTTTCAGTATAGTTTTCTGTTTTGAGGGCAATCTTTCCTTTTTCAAAGTTCAGTCCTCCTATCAGAGTGATGTCTTCCGCTTTCACTTCAGTAGGTAATCCCATGGTTATCTGATCGCGGTAGGTTGAAGGAATAGCTGTCATGGAAGCAAAGAAGTTAATATCACTTTTCTGTTTCTCCATTTTCTGGAAAGCTCCTGATTTCACGATACTATTGCTTGCTGTCTGTTTCAACAAATTAGTAATGGCTTCTTTGGCTTTATCAGTTTGAGTTGTTCCGCTGACATTGACTACCAATATAGTAGAACTATTGAAAACAAGCAAACCGCTGTTCATCGTTGTAAAACTGTAACCGTCAGCTTCGCCTACCGGTTGGCAGATCTGTTCTTTTGCCATCACGTCGAGTGAAGCATGCAACTTATCTTCATTGTTCACTTTACCTACAACAGTAGGATAAGGGAAAGAAGATGAAGAGAACACATAGAATGGAGATTCAACATCGATTCCCGATTCGCCCGGATTCTTCATAACCTTTTCCAGTTGTTGGAATGTGGCCGCATTCATTCCGCTTTTCAGTGCTTCCAGTACTTTTTGTTTAGCAGCTTCATTCTCTTTATCATCCAATCCCGCTTTGCTTGCGAGGGATTTAAGGTTGATAGAGGCAACTACCGAAGCGTCAGCCGGTATCACATTTGTATATTCCGATGTTTTGGAACATGCTGCCAGAAAAACAATCAGTACTGCCAGTACCGAGAGTCGTGAAATCGTTTTCTTTGCCATACTTATGTTATTTAAAAGTTGTATAATCATTGATTCAGACATTTACTGCTGTTATTGATTTTGCAGATTCAGCGTGTGGCAGGCCACCAATGCCGCTGTTTCTGTACGGAGCCGTGATTTGCTGAGACTAATCGGTACGAATCCCCGTTCGATGGCCTTCTTCACTTCTTCTTCACTGAAATCTCCCTCGGGACCTATCAGAACAAGGGCGTCTTCTCCTGGTTTCAGAACATTCTTCAATAGAGGTTTCTCCCCTTCATAACAGTGGGCGATAAACTTCTGTCCTTTAAACTCCTGCCTGATGAACTGATCGAACTCAATCATTTCGTTCAATTTTGGCAGTCGTGCCTTGAGAGATTGTTTGATGGCTGATACCAGAATCTTTTCAATCCGTTCGGTCTTGATGACTTTACGTTCCGAGAAACGGCAGTTGAGGAAAGTCAGTTCGTTAAAACCTATTTCGGTAGCTTTCTCTGCAAACCATTCGTTGCGGTCCATATTCTTCGTCGGTGCCATGGCAATGTGTAAATGGCACGGCCATAACGGTTCCTGAAAAATGGTTTCTTTGATGTTTACGAAACAACGTTTGTTGGTTGCAACAGTAATTTCAGCTTTGTAGAAGTCACCCTTACCGTCGGTAAGCGTGATTTCGTCTCCGATACTTAGCCGCAGAACACGGATACAGTGTTGTGCTTCCTCTTCGGGAAGCTCGTTGCTTTTCTGTATATCGGGAGTATAAAATACGTGCATAATATTACTTACTGATTTTTATTTCTTGAATTGATTTGATCGCGTATTTGCGCGGCTAACTCGTAATTCTCATCTTTAATAGCCTGTTCCAGTGCTTCTTCAAGCGTTCTGGAAGTAGCACCGGGCAAATCATGTTCTTCTTCAGCCCCTTCGTCGTTGTCTGTTTCTTCAGAACGGGTTCTTTCTTCTGACGACATGTGAAGACATTCCTGTTCAAGAATAGATTCATAAATAAGAATCGGGCAGTCGGCACGCACTGCCAGGGCAACTGCGTCTGAAGTCCGTGCGTCGATACGTATAATCTCTTCGTCTTTTTTGAGGTAAATATAGGAGTAGAAAATACCATCCTTTGCTTTGTAAATTAATACACGTATCAGGCTGGCTCCCAGTATAGTAAAACTTGTTATAAATAAATCATGTGTCAACGGACGGGGAGTTTTCACTCCTTTCAGATATAGAGCGGTAGCCTGGGCTTCCGCTGGACCGATGATGATAGGCAGTTGCCTTTCACCGTCCACCTCGCCTAATAGCATTGCAAACGCGCCTACTTGCGCCTGGCTGTTCGTGATATTTATAACTTGTAATTCTACCTTTTTGTCCATCGTTCTCTTTTACTTAATTTGTTTTACTCTCCTGCTGGTGTTTGTACTTGAATACCAAGGCAAACAAAATGCCGATCACCAGCGCATAAGCGGCAAAGATCAGCCAGATGTCCATCCATTCGCGGCTCACCAGTCTGCCGTCGGCATATACAGAGAATGCATCAACTACCGCACCGCTGGCATATCCGCCCATAATGGCTCCCAATCCATTAGTCATCATAAAGAACAAGCCCTGTGCACTGGCACGGATAGAAGAATTGGCTTCTTGTTCAACAAACAACGAACCGGAAATGTTGAAGAAATCAAAGGCCATACCATAAACGATCATGGAAAGGATTAGCATCCATAGTCCCGATCCCGGATCTCCAAAACCGAACAGTCCGAATCGGAACACCCAAGCGAACATACTGATTAGCATGACTTGTTTGATTCCGAAATGACGCAGGAAGAAAGGTATGGCAAGAATAAACAATGTTTCGGACATCTGTGAAATGGATAACAGGATGACTGAATGTTTCACTCCGAAAGAATCTGCATATTCAGGGATGCTGGCAAAACTGCCTAGGAAAAGGTCGCCGTAAGTATTCGTAATCTGCAATGCTGCACCTAGAAGCATGGAGAAAAGGAAGAAAATAGCCATTTTCTTTTTCTTGAATAACACCAGCGCATCCAGTCCGAAAGCGGAGAGCCATGATTTGTTTTCAGATTTAGCCGGTCGACAGGCCGGGAGCGTAAATGAATAAAGTCCGAGTAGCAATGCGGAAGCACCTCCTACATAAAGTTGTGCACTTGAATTCTTGAATCCGGTAAGGTCGACAGCCCACATGGCACAAATAAAACCGATTGTTCCCCATACGCGGATAGGAGGGAAGTCTTTAATCAGGTCACATTTGTATTGCTCCAGTGCATTGTACGATACCGTGTTGGCGAGGGATAAAGTGGGCATATATACCAACAGGTTGAGTAACATGGCCCAATACATCTGGTCGTATCCCGTTGCGGTGGAAGCGTAGAAGAGACATCCTGCTCCTGCAATATGGCAAAGTCCGTATAAACGTTCTGCATTAAACCATTTATCGGCAATAATACCGATAATACCCGGCATTACCAAAGAGGCAATCCCCATGGTGGCGAAAATGGCTCCGATTTGTCCTCCTTCAAAATGAAGTTCTCTTCCCATATAACCACCTAATGATATTAACCATGACCCCCATACAAAGAATTGCAGGAAGTTCATAATAATCAAACGAACTTTTATACTCATGACTTTTTTAATTGGTGTTTCTCTTCACATTCATAAACCTTGCAAATATAATATTTTCGTTGAATAGGTGGATAAGTAATTTGATAAAAAGGGGATAAAAATGGCATAAATGCGAAGAAAAGATGAGATTTGGGTGTGAAAAAACAAATGAAGGGGGTATAAAAAAAAGAAGGCTATCTATCCCAGACAGCCAATCTTTGTTAACCTTAAATCTAATACCATGAAAAACACAGTGCAAAGATATAGGGTTTATGTTATACAACATAATGTTTTCTCGAAAATCTTCTATTTGTTAACTCTAATTAACTTTGAATCTTCCGTTTTTCTGTTACTGCCCTCTCTAATCAGCCATACTTCCGGAGAAATGTCTGATATCCGAATGGAAACTTGGTTCCGGCCGGTTATTCTACGTAGAGTACCAATCCTTTCAGATATTCTCCTTCGGGATGATAGATGTTTACCGGATGGTCGGCCGGTTGAGTCAGCTGGTGTAGAATGCGTACGCTACGCCCTGACATGGCTGCTGCGGTAAATACGGCAGTACGGAAATTGTCTTTGCTTACCACTTGCGAACAAGAGAAAGTAAACAGGATACCGCCCGGTTTGATTTTCTCGAATGCTTTGGCGTTCAGTTTACGGTAACCTTGCAAAGCATTCCGCAGTGCATCTTTATGTTTGGCGAATGCGGGCGGATCAAGGATGATTAAATCATATTGGTCGCCCATGCGGTCGAGATATTTGAAAGCATCCTCGGCAAACGCCTCGTGGCGGGAATCACCGGGGAAGTTTAATTCCACGTTTTTGTTAGTTAGATCAATCGCTTTGGCTGAACTGTCGACAGAGTGCACGAGTTTCGCACCTCCGCGCATGGCGTAGAATGAGAATCCGCCGGTGTAGCAGAACATATTCAGTACCGAACGGTCTTTGGCGTAACGTTCCAGCAAAGAACGGTTTTCACGCTGATCTACAAAGAATCCGGTCTTCTGACCTTTCAGCCAGTCCACATGGAACTTCAAGCCATATTCTTGTGCGATATTATCACTGCTTCCTCCTTTCAGAAAACCGTTTTCGGGGAAAAGGTCTGCCTTAAAAGGAAGAGTTGTTTCTGATTTATAATAGATATTTTCGATCTTGTCACCCATTACTTCGGATAAAGCTTCGGCAATTGTCATGCGGTCTACATGCATTCCTGCAGAGTGTGCCTGCATAACAGCGGTTTTGGCATAAACGTCAATCACCAGTCCGGGGAGATTGTCTCCTTCACCGTGAACGAGACGGTAAGTGTTGTTGGTCGGATTAGTGGCGATGCCGATACTGCGGCGCATATCGTATGCAATTTCCAGTTTGCGTTTCCAAAAATCGTGATCGATAGGTTCCTGGCGGAAAGACAGTACGCGCACAGCAATACTTCCGATCTGGAAATGTCCTTCGGCAATAAATTCTTTTTTTGAGGTGTACACTTCTACAACTTCACCTTCATCGGGCTCTCCGTCAAAACGAGCGATAGCACCGGAAAAAATCCAGGGGTGGAATCTCTTAAGAGAATCTTCTTTACCAGGTTTGAGATATACTTTATGCATAATGTAGTCTTTCCTCAACCCTCTCCCAAGGGGGAGGGCTTCAGATCGTTTTATTATTGGTTATTAATCACTTATTTTATTACTTATCACTTCTTCCGCGGGAGAGACAGTAGCTGTCAGCGGAGAAACCTCCCAATCTCCCGTCTGTTTCAGTTCTTGCAACAGATTGTAGATATTGAGGCATGCCCATGCATCGGTAGCAGCGTATTGTTTCTGTCCGTCACTTAATACATCAGCTTCCCAGTTGGACAAGCGTTGTGATTTGGATATTTTTTCTTTGAATAAGATGGCGTAAATCTTTTGCAGACTTTTGTCTTGTATTCCGAATTGACGCACATAGTCCTGTAATTCGATACAGCTTTGTTGGGTGAAAGGTGCACGTTTGTGCAGCATCATAAAGTCGTCTTTCAGTGAAAGTCCCACTTTGATTACAGCCGGATTTTCTAACAAGTCAACCAATGGCTGGGTCAATCCCGTCATATTGAGCCGGAATAAGAAACAGCATTCTTCGGAAGAAATCTGGAGAAGTGCTACTTTGTGCGATTGTCCTTTGGTAAAGGAAGGGCGAGTTTCGCTGTCGATACCTATCACTGGTCTGGATTGGAGGTAAGCTACTGCTTTTTCCGTTTCAGCTTCCGACTGGATAACATAAATACGTCCCGGAAAGACTGTTTTCGGGAGTTCTTTTAGTTCATCTTTATCTATGGTTCTTCTTACAATCATTTCTATTTTAATTCATCATCGTGGCAATGGCAACCGTCTTCGTGACAGTGGCAATCATCATCGTGGCAATGACAGCCATCTTCTTCACAACAATCGTTGTCGTCGCTTGGTTCGTAAAATCCTTCTTCATTACCTACTTCCTCTTCTTCTTCCTGGTTGTATTTCACGTCATGAAGGGCACGAAGTGTGTTTACCAGTTTCTGTCCCCACAGTGTACCGAAGTTTTCCTGGCAGATGGCCAATGAATCATTCATTGTTTCGTTCAGTCCCAGTTGGAAGACAAATATGAAATCTTTAATATCCTGATAAATGTCGGCCAGGTCTTCCGATATAGACTTCTTGATAGGCTGGTCGCTATACACCATATCTTGCACGAATACGTCCAGATAATCATCCTTGTCAGCCATCAATCCGGAAAGGTTGATACGCAGAATTTCGTAAATCTCTTCTGTGACATACGTTTCAAGTGCTTCGTCCCCGATAGTCTCACATTTGGGCAGCATAGATGCTTTGAGATAGAGCAGGGGAAGTATTTTTAATGATGTATCAACGAAAGTGCTGCGCTTCATGCGTTCGGCACGTTCGAGAAATGCACAAAATTCGGCAGCTACCGTTACGAACTCAATTACGTTTTTATCAAATATCGTTTGGCTTTCTTTTTCCATGATCTATATTGATTTGAAACGCAAAGGTAAGAAAAAGGATTGAATGAGCGTAGTGCTCGTTATTTTTTTATTATTTTTGCAGCTTAGAATCTCATTCCTGTTTTATAAAAAAGAATTAAAGACTCATGGCAAAGAAGAAATTAGATAAGGAGGCGGAACGCACTCCCTCTTCCCCCAGTAAAATTGTGGCTGTATGTAAGAATGAAACTGTTCATTTTGTGATTGGATTGATGCTGGTCATCTTTTCCGTTTACCTGTTGTTGGCTTTTTCTTCCTTCTTCTTCACGGGGGCTGCCGATCAAAGTATTATTGATAGTGGCAGTTCGGCAGATTTGGCGGCTGTTAATAATCAGGTGAAGAATTATGCAGGTTCACGCGGAGCGCAGTTGGCCAGTTATCTGATTAATGACTGTTTCGGTGTTTCTTCTTTCTTCATACTTGTTTTCTTGGCAGTGGCAGGATTGAAGTTAATGCGTGTACGTGTTGTACGTCTGTGGAAGTGGTTTATCGGCTGCACACTCTTGCTGGTCTGGTTCTCCGTATTCTTCGGATTTGCCTTTATGGATCATTATCAGGATTCCTTCATTTATTTGGGAGGTATGCACGGATATAATGTCAGTCGTTGGTTGATCTCGCAAGTTGGAGTACCCGGTGTGTGGATGATCCTGTTGATAACCGCTATCTGCTTCTTCATATATATAAGTGCACGTACCGTCATCTGGTTGCGTAAACTTTTCGCATTGAGTTTCCTGAAACGCGAAAAGAAAGAAGAAAAGGAGAATGTTCCGGAAGGAGAAGGCGATCCGGAATTTACGACGTCCCAACCGCAAGAAGTGGAGTTCAATTTGAAACGGACGTATAAACAGACACCTCCTCCGGCACCAGTGATGGATATTCAGGCTGAAGAACCTGAAGACGACTTTCCTATTAATAAACCGGAAAAGGAAGATATTTCCGTATCTGACGAAAGTGAAGGAGTGACTATGGTATTTGAACCGACTGTTTCCAATCCTGCTCCTATTGTGCAGGAAGACTCTTTGGAAGAGGCGGAACCCGGATTTGAGGTGGAACCGGCAGCTTCGGAAGAAGAATACCAGGGACCTGAACTCGAACCGTATAATCCTACTAAGGACTTGGAAAACTACCGTTTCCCGACTATCGATTTGATGAAGCATTTTGAAAATGATGATCCGACGATTGACATGGACGAGCAGAATGCAAATAAAGACCGCATCATCAATACATTGCGCAGCTTCGGAATCGAAATCAGTACGATTAAAGCAACCGTGGGACCTACGGTAACTCTATATGAAATTACTCCGGAACAGGGAGTACGTATTTCTAAAATCCGTGGTTTGGAAGATGATATCGCATTGAGCCTTTCCGCTGATGGTATCCGTATTATTGCTCCGATACCGGGTAAAGGAACCATCGGTATTGAAGTACCGAACAAGAATCCGAAGATTGTTTCCGGACAGAGTGTGATCGGAAGCAAGAAATTCCAGGAATCCAAATATGACTTGCCTATTGTATTGGGTAAGACGATCACGAACGAAGTCTTTATGTTCGACCTTTGCAAGATGCCGCACGTATTGGTGGCAGGTGCAACCGGTCAGGGTAAATCAGTCGGTTTGAATGCCATTATCACTTCCTTATTATATAAGAAGCATCCGGCAGAATTGAAGTTTGTACTGGTCGACCCGAAGAAAGTAGAATTCAGCATCTATTCGGTGATTGAAAATCACTTCCTTGCCAAACTTCCTGATGGAGGCGAACCGATTATTACGGACGTAACGAAAGTAGTGCAAACCCTGAACTCGGTTTGTGTGGAGATGGATACCCGTTATGACCTTTTGAAGATGGCACATGTGCGTAATATCAAAGAATATAACGAGAAATTTATCAACCGCCGCCTGAATCCGGAAAAGGGACATAAGTTTATGCCGTATATCGTAGTGGTGATTGACGAGTTCGGAGATTTGATTATGACCGCCGGTAAGGAAGTGGAACTTCCGATTGCCCGTATTGCACAGTTGGCGCGTGCTGTCGGCATCCACATGATTATCGCTACACAGCGTCCGACTACTAATATTATTACAGGTACGATCAAAGCCAACTTCCCGGCACGTATCGCATTCCGTGTATCTGCCATGATGGACTCCCGTACTATTCTCGACCGTCCGGGTGCTAACCGTTTGATTGGTAAGGGGGATATGCTCTTCTTGCAGGGAGCCGATCCGGTGCGTGTGCAGTGTGCCTTTATCGATACGCCGGAAGTGGAGGAAATTACGAAGTTTATTGCCCGTCAGCAAAGTTATCCTACTCCGTTCTTCCTGCCAGAGTTCGTGAGCGAAGATGGTGGTAGTGAAGTAGGAGATATTGATATGGGACGGCTTGATCCGTTGTTCGAAGATGCAGCCCGACTGGTAGTGATCCATCAGCAAGGTTCCACTTCGTTAATTCAGCGTAAATTCGCTATCGGTTACAACCGTGCCGGACGTATTATGGACCAACTCGAAAAAGCGGGAATCGTAGGCCCTACCCAGGGAAGCAAGGCACGCGATGTCTTGTGCATGGATGATAATGATCTTGAAATGCGATTGAACAATTTACAGTAACCGTTCGTTTATTAATCAAATGAGAAAATACATTTTTAGTGTTTTAATAGCTTTACTGTCTTTGCCTGTGATTGCCCAACAACAGCAGTCGCAGGCTAAAGTCATTCTTGATAAGACGGCAGAGGCGTTTCGTAAAGCAGGTGGTGTAAAGGCCGATTTTACTGTAAAGGCTGTGACGAACGGTCTGGTAGAAGGTGTTGAAAATGGAACGATTCAGTTGAAAGGAGAGAAATTCGTACTGAAAACGTCGGATATCATCACTTGGTTTGATGGAAAAACGCAGTGGAGTTATATGACAAAGAATGATGAAGTGAACGTCAGCAATCCGACACAGGAAGAGTTGCAGCAGATTAATCCGTATACATTTCTATATATGTATCAGAAAGGATTCTCTTATAAGTTGGGAGCAACTAAGATGTATCGTGGAAAAGCTGTTTGGGAAGTCGTTTTGACTGCCAGAGATAAGAAACAGGAGTTGGAACGTATCACTCTTTTTGTGACGAAGGATACTTATGAACCTTTGTATATTTTGCTTCAACAGCGTGGTCAACAGACACGTAATGAGATAACCATTACAAGTTATCAGACAAAGCAGAATTATGCGGATCAGGTTTTTACGTTTGATAAAAAGCAATATCCCAATGCGGAAGTGATAGATTTGAGATAATATACGTTTATAACAAAACGAAAAAGATAAATTAAAATGGCAGAAATAGAAAAAGTAAAATGCCTGATTATAGGTTCAGGACCTGCCGGATATACGGCAGCGATTTATGCAGGACGTGCAAATTTATGTCCGGTACTTTATGAAGGATTGCAACCGGGTGGCCAGTTGACTACTACTACGGATGTGGAGAACTTCCCCGGTTATCCGGAAGGAATCAGTGGTCCGCAGTTGATGGAAGACTTGCGTGCACAAGCAAGCCGTTTCGGAACAGACATTCGTTTCGGTATTGCTACGGCGGCCGATTTGAGCAAAGCTCCTTATAAAATAACAATCGACGGTGATAAGGTTATTGAAACAGAATCATTGATTATTGCTACCGGAGCTACTGCTAAATATCTGGGACTGGAGGATGAGAAGAAATATGCCGGAATGGGGGTAAGTGCTTGCGCTACTTGTGACGGATTTTTCTATCGTAAGAAAGTTGTAGCTGTAGTCGGTGGCGGTGATACAGCGTGTGAAGAAGCTGTTTATCTTGCCGGACTTGCATCCAAAGTATATCTGATTGTCCGCAAACCTTTCCTGCGCGCATCGAAGATTATGCAGGAACGAGTAATGAACCACGAGAAAATAGAAGTTCTTTTTGAACACAACGCAGTTGGTTTGTTTGGCGACAATGGGGTAGAAGGTGTAAATCTGGTGAAACGTTGGGGCGAACCGGATGAAGAACGTTACAGCTTGCCTATCGACGGTTTCTTCCTGGCTATCGGACATCAACCGAATACTGAAATATTTAAAGAATATGTTGATACGGACGAAGTGGGTTATATCATCACGGAAGGTGATAGTCCTCGTACAAAAGTTCCCGGAGTTTTTGCGGCAGGAGATGTTGCCGATCCGCATTATCGTCAGGCTATTACGGCTGCGGGAAGTGGTTGCAAAGCTGCTTTGGAAGCAGAACGTTATCTTTCTGCCAAAGGACTCATTTAATCCGGTTTATATCCGACCATAGGAGGGTATTAAAACCCTTATGAATATGAAAATCACCCACGCTAGAGTTTAATCTGTAGCGTGGGTGATTTTGTTGAGAGGGGAGTCTTGCTCCCCTTTATTTTATAAACTCAAAGCTTTTCGAACAATATTTGTCGATTGTCTTTGGTTAATACGCTTCTATTTCATCTATCCATAATTCGGCAGGAATGATTTCCGGCCCGTTATTCTTTTCAAAGTTGACACCATTACGCAGTGTGCCGCCATTCTTGATTTTGACTTTCAGGAATGTAGCCTGTGCCGGTTCAAATTCAATGGAATCGGTGAATGCAATTCTTCCTGTTTCCGGATAATCGTGTTTCAAAGCTTTTTCGGCTATCCGTGTGTATTGCTTGCCGTCTGCTGATACTTCTACAGCAACTCCTCCTGCAGGAAGAATTCTCATGGCAGGATTGAATAAAGAACCGAAAATAACTTTGCTGACTTGTGTCGGTTTATCCAGATGAACGATAAATTCCAAGTCCTTACCCTCCACGATGCCAAAACTACACCACGGAGTATAAGAAGCATTATTGCCTCGTTTGCCGTTGGTCAGTCCAAAGGTGGTTTTGTCAGCTCCTAATACATCGTTTTCATCGAATATATCGCCTGTCCATCCCATCGTATAATTAACCGTATAGGACTTTCCTGTCAATAAATTGCCATACAGTGGCTTGTGAGCTACTTTGCCCAACATCTTTCCGTCTTTGAAAGCAGCGGCTTTCAGGTCGATATTACCTTCAAGAACGAAAGGCTTTTCATATAAGATGGACACTTTGGACGGTTCGCTGCCGTCCGTTGTATACCGGATTTCCGCATTCGGGTAGAAACTTTCCAGCAATACCATTAAAGGGCCGTTTTCATCTGCGTGCGTATTTATATTTACGTCATAGAAGTTGAGACAAGGTTGGGTGTTCATAACTTTCAAACGTTCAAATTCAGTCACCATCCGTTCGCAGAAATTCTTCCAGTCTTTGTTTGCGTTTTGTGTCCAGGCCGTTTCGGCGATAGCCATTGCACGTGGGAAAGCCTGGTAGTCTGTACGTTCTGAAGTCTGCATATATTCTCTCCAAATATTACCTTGTATTCCGATGATATGCTTCTTGGCAAGCTCGTCAGCGTCGTCCGGAACAGGGTTATAGCTATATGTTTTCTTCAAGGTATTGTATCCGCCAATAGTAGTCGGAGCAATTTCCGGCTCTTCCTGATAGTAGTCCAGATATACATAAGGATTCGGAGTCATGATGGCATTATGCCCTGCTTTGGCTGCGTTCATACCGCCTTCTACACCGCGCCATGACATAACAGTCGCATTGGGAGCCAGACCACCTTCGAGAATTTCATCCCAGCCAATGATGTTTTTGCCTTTGCTATTCAGGTATTTCTCCATACGGGTAACGAAATAGCTCTGCAACTTATCTTCTTTGCTGTGCTTTATTCCGTCTATCTTACTGGGAGTCGTATCATCTTTCAATCCCAACTGACGGATTAACTGCTGGCAGAAAGCACTATTCTTCCATGCTGTCTTGGGACATTCGTCGCCACCGATGTGAATGTATTCGCTGGGGAATAATTCTATTACTTCATCCATCACTCCTTCAAAGAATTTGAAAGTCGTTTCACTCGGACAGAATACCTGTTCGAATACTCCCCAGGTAGGAGATACTTTGTAAGTCTGTGTAGAGTCGCATGACAATTCCGGATAGGCGGCAAGTGCAGCCAATGCATGTCCCGGCATTTCTATTTCGGGAACAACATTGATGTATTTACTTGCAGCATAAGCCACTACATCTTTGATTTGCTCCTGTGTATAATAACCTCCATGTTCTTTTCCGTCGAATACTTGCGGATAGTTTACATAGTAATAGTCTACTAATGTCTTTTCACGTTTGGAACCGATTTCCGTCAATTTGGGATATTTCTTGATCTCGATTCTCCATCCCTGATCGTCTGTCAAATGCCAGTGGAAGACATTCATCTTGTTCATAGCCAGTAAGTCGATAAACTTGTAAATGTAGTCAATCGGTACATAATGGCGGCAAACATCCAACATGAGTCCGCGATGAACAAAACGGGGTGAATCTTCAATTTCTACGGCAGGAACCGACCAGTCAGCTTTCTTATCCAACTGCTTTCCGTAAATTGCCGGAGGGAGTAACTGATAAAGAGTCTGCACTCCATAAAAGAATCCGTTTGGCTGGGAAGCGGTGAGTGTAATGAGACTGGGAGTGACCGATAATTTATAACCTTCTTTCGGCATACCTTCCTGTACAACAAAAGAGATCGCCGTTTTTCCATCTGCACTTTCAGCTTCTTTCAAGGAGATTCCTGCTGTCAGTTTTAGTTGTTCGGCCAGGCTGTCGGCAATGCTTTTTACTTCCGGAGCATCCGAGAGAACTACGAGGCAGACTTTGTTGTTTAGTTCAAAGCGTCCTTCCTGTGGAAGAATCTGGTTGGGTTTGGGAACGATGTTGTACTCGTTCGCCGCTTCTTTTGTCTTCTGGCAACTGGGGGTAATCATTAGCAAGGACAAAAGAAGAAGAGAAATACTTTTCTTCATGGTCAAAATGTGTGTTAAGTTATAAATAGATTTGACAGGGCAAATGTACTTGTTTATATGATAAGTTCCAATAATATGGAAATAAAAAAAGCCGGAATGATGTCCGGCTTTTAGCTAAAGTTTCAGATTAATGTAGTTATATAATTAAGAGAGAGTTTTTATTTCAGTAGTTGCTCTTCGATGATTTGTACGTACTTCTCCGGAGTAGCTCCGACTTCAATAATCGGTTTGCCGCCTGCAGGTATGAAGAATAAGGTAGGCAATGCCTGTACACCGAAGTGATTGCATAAATCCTTTTCTTTGTCCGCATTAACCTTGTAGAATACAACTTTACCTTTATACTTTTCAGCCAGCTTTTCCATTTCCGGAAGTAAGCGCATGCAAGGTCCACACCAAGTTGCCCAGAAATCAATTACAACCGGTTTGTCGCCATTATAAACGAAATCGTTCCCTTTTCTGTAGTCGAAGATGTGTTCGAGGAAGAATTGGCGGGTAATCGGATTCAGTTTACCGTCTTCAACTTTAGTTTCCGTTACTTTAGCTTCCGCTTCCGGTATAGGAACCATGTCAAACGGCTGGAAATAAATTTTCTGATGAATATAGTCAATGGATATGATTCCGTAGTCCAATATCTTTTTGCCTAATACGGAGCGTTTCAGGTATGGATTCTTCACTGCCATGGCATCCTCAATCTTTGTTTTTACAAACATGGTTTCAGGTAAGATGAGGCTTTCCTCTTCTTGAGTCGCTTCTTTATATCCATTGGAAACTTTTTGGTTGGTTCCTTTGGTATATTGTGTGCTCCATGTATTGAAATCTTTTTCGGTAAGATTCACTAATCCTTCGCTCCATGTATCCAGAACAAGAGAAACGGGTTTTCCCTGAATGGATATCGGACATACGATTCCTAATCCTGTAATTAGCTCAAAGTTCTCCCGGTAGTTTAATTTCATGTAAGAAGGACGATAGGGCTGCGTAATTGTGAGTTTTTTCCGCTGCATATCAATAGTCAGAACGGAAGTGCGGAAAATAGCACCGCTTAATACACCCATCACTCCCAGCTTGCGCAGATATGGTTCGTCTTCCAGAGTGAAAGCAGGCAGATCGTTGTTAAACGTGTTGTTGCCAATAGCAACTGTTGCCATTTCATATACTTTTCCAACAGGTACTTGTTTGAATACAAAATCCTGATAAGCACTAAAAGTACCGTTCTTCCCCGTGTCGATGCGTAACTTCTTGAGAGCCTCAGGAAGCAGGGCGTTATGTCCTGACAGATCGAGGACGAAGTCTGCCACTTCGCCATTAATGGCGGCTTCTACGATAATCTTTCCATCAATGGTTTTGAATGGAATGACCTCTGTCATACTGTTCTGTGTCTGTGCACTGATTCCTCCGGCAATACAAAATGCAAGTAGACAGAGATACATCTTTGTTATTATTCGCTTCATATCTTTTTTCTGTTTAAAGTTCATTTCTCTTTCCTGATTTCAATCTTTTTCTCTTGATTGTCTTTCTTGACAATAATATAACCGGTATCACCGGGGATGGCGTTCATGATATCTTCCACAGCCATTTGGCTCATGGGACAATCGTCCAAAGAAGTACCGTTGATATTAATCACCTGGTCGCCGAAAGCAACTTTATCTTTCATGCTGTCCCAGATCGTTGTAATTTCGAATCTGTCATTGCGTGGCAGAATACTCACGTTCCAGAGAGCGGGAGCACCGCCCATGTCGGTTTTTCCTTCTTCAAACGGGAAAAAGTAGAATCGTCTGCGCATATAATCGATAATTACTTTACCGTATTCCAGTAAATCCACCCCGATGATGCTTCCATTCATCACTGTGGTCGTACTACCCACGTTCGTGAATTCTTTCCCCATGATGTTGATAGGAGGAACAGTCACCTTCTTTATATCCACCGGCTTGCCTAGACCTGTTATTCCGGCAGCTACGATACCATATCCATGGTTAGTAACTTTCGAAATGTCAGACAGCCTTTCATAATCTTCTGTAGAATAAAGCAGAAAGCCTCCCGCACCTGTATCGAACAGAACCTTGAAGTCATTGTCCCCTAAGCGGACATTGACAATGGAGTGATGATCCGTCTCATCCAACAGCGGAATCCCATCCGTTACTTTTAGTCCTTCGGGACGATACGGATAATTGATAACCATTATTTTAGAACGGGAATCGAATGTGACTACCGACTGTGCGAAAGCGTCTCCTCCAAGAATACCGACAACCCCTAGTCCGGTGAAGAATGGATTCTTAGGCAGTACCATCGTCTTCAACTGCTTGATTTTATAGTTTTCCCCGATAGAAACATTCTGTACGTGCGCTTCCTGATAATTGGAGCCTTGTGCATTCACATCGGAGATACGCATATATCCTGCGGCAGTAGCTTTCATTTCCGTTGCGGCATCATACATCGTTCCGGTTCTTCCTCCCGTATCGACGATATATTTCACTTTTATACCGTTAACAGTGACGGGGATAATGATTTTCTCTTGTATAAACTCATAAGGAATGGTGTCGCAAACCTTATTCCGGATTTGCGCTGCCATTCTTTGTCCGCAGTTTAGAAATAATAGCAGCCATAAGCCGGTCAGTATTCCTATACTTTTCATATTATTCTTTTTCATAGATAATATCCTTTACTCCGGAAGCTGTCTCAATCGTCAGTTTCGTCTTCTTTTTCTCTTTTAATTCCGGTATTCCGTTCAGAATACTTTCGCAGAAGTCATATTTCTTAGCAGGTTTGCCATTGATTTTAACTACCTTGTCTCCGACTGCTATCTTACCTTTCGTACTGCTCCATACGGTAGATACAAACAAATCTCCGTCTTTGACCGTTAAGTCAAAATTGTTACCTTGATTGTTTATTTCATTGTCCGGTTGAAATGCTTCGAAATAGAATCTTCCGCGTGGATAGTCAATGGTCACTTTACCGTATTGCAACAGTTTGACGCCCAATAATGTGTAAGGGTGATTGTTGGTGCTGGTTGTTACGTTACGGAATTTGGTGGCTCCGACTGATAGCAATGGAATACGAACCCTGTAAGAAGAAGCTTTGTCCGCCTGGCCGGATACTCCGATACTCCCTTCTCCATACCCTTCGGAAACCACTTCCATAGAGGCTTCCAGTTTGATTTTTTCAAAATCACTTTCGATAAGTGATAACAGACTGGGACTACCTGTATCGAATAATACATTTATATTGCTAACCGGAGCTATTTGTATGCTGACGATCGGCATACCGCCCCCTTTGGTGAAATTCAACATCTTTCGTAAAGACACTGTCGATGGCTTTTCAGCAGAGGTAACTATAATATTTTTGGCTTGTGAATCAATAGTGACAATGGTGTTGGCGAATAAATCACTGCCGATGATGCCATCTACTCCAAAACATTCCCAGCCTTTTACTTCATCAATGACCAGTGACGGAGCATTTTTGAAATTAATAACATGGTCGGGGGTAGTCAGGTTCTCTATCCGGGTAGTCTTGTAATAGCTTTCCACGTTATTCACATCCGTTACTTTAGCCGAGTCGGTGGCTGCCATTTGCAGTGCCTGGCAGGCTTGAGTCGTGAGTGCCGTACGTCCTCCTGTATCAAAAATGAAAGGACGTGCCGTGCCGTTCACTTTCATTTCGATAATCATCTTTTCACCTACCATCCGGTAAGGTATAGTTGCCTTATATTGTTGGGCGAATACAGGAACCGCCATGCAAAAGGCGACAACGGTTCCTATCATACGAGTCGTATACTTCATAAGCTAATTTTATTTGCTGACTTTTTCTGCTTCCAAAATTGCCTGATAAGCGTTTACAATACCTCCGGAAATACACAAATCATCGAAAAGGAACAAGTCTTGTGAAGGACTGTCGTTTACGCGGATTCCTTTTTCCACTTCCACCCCTTTGCGTGAAGTGACGCTCTTCAGTAGTATGTCACGGATTTGCGAGCCGGTTAATTTAGGGAAATATGATTTCACTAAGGCAGCTACACCGGCTACAGTAGCCGAAGCCATTCCTTCACCTGTACCTTTTTGGTACGTATCACCCATATAGGATGAATAAATATCTGTTCCCGGTGCATAAAGATCGAGAGTAGTTGCACCGTAATTGGTGTTTAGTACCGGATTTCCATTCTTATCAGAAGAAGCAACCACCATAAAATTGGTAAGTTCTCCGTCTTTTCTCATCTTCCGGTTAGGGAAGAATTCATCTTTATCCATATCTACTGACAGATCCCAAACCGGAACTATTACCAATGCTCCTTTCTTTTCAGCTTCTTTCAGCGCATCTGCTACCCATTGTCTCTGTTCTTCCGGGTATAACGAATTTTGTTCCGGCAATAAAATAATATTCGCTCCGTGGTTTACTGCATACCGGATGGCCAGTGCCATATCTTTTAAATAAGGTTCTCCTTCTCCCGGATGAATACGTAAAGTCATAATTTCTGCATTATCGGCAATACCGTTACTTCCGACACCGTTGTCGCGTTTGGCTGCGATCACTCCCGCTTTCATAACCCCTGTTGCTGCATCAGACGTCAACAGTACATTATTGCCATATTGTGTGTCGTTAATATCCAGAGGATTATCACCTACAATTTCTTTCCGCTTATCAGTTCCATATTTCTTTAAAGCATCTTCATAGGACGTTTTGGCTGTTGCTACACTTTTCTTTCCCATATTTTGATATACGGGTTCCCATTTATCCGTATTATAGATACTGAAATAGTAGGCAGTAAACACAAAGGCAACTTCTGAAAGACTGTCTCTTTCTGCTTTGGGATCATAACAACTTTGGAAGTCCTCAACGGTTAACTCTTTTCCGGGGAAGCGTTTTTTCATGTCCTTATCGAACTTTTCAACATATTCTTCTATTACATAAGAAAGTTGGAGACCACCATAGGTTCCTCCGATTCTTGATTCCGGCATGACTTTATAGCGATAGTAGTTATATTCTTCCATATTTTCCGGTGCGGGAACTTCTTGGCGTTTTCCATTGACAATCTTATAGTACTTTTTTCCATCGAAAATATAGTCAGCATATTTATCTTTTAGGCGGAAAAATTCACGTTCTCCTTCGCGCGTCAGAGCTTCCATTACTTGACCGTCTTTACCTCCGATGAAGTTCCAGCCATTGATATCGTCAACAAGCCCGTTTTTATCATCATCTTTTTGGTTTAGTTTTTCTTTCAGGTTCATCCAGATTGCATGTTTCAGGTCTTCGTGTTCTACGTCCATTCCTGTTCCGATCAATGCAACAACCGGTCTTTTCTTTGCTTTCTTTTTGTTGGCTTTCAGGTAGTCATAAGCTTTGTTTACTTCAGCTCCGTACACACTGTCCTGGTCGAAAGAACAGTTAAACCAATCCAGTTCGGATTGTTTTTTTTGTGTCTCCACCTTTTGTTTGACTAACTGGGCTGATACAGCAATGCTGATAAAACAGCATACGATTGAAAATATAAGTTTCTTCATTGTCGAATGAGTTATAATTTATACAGTTTGTTTATTTTCTGATTTTT
The DNA here is from genome assembly GCF_003604005.1 of Bacteroides sp. OF03-11BH. Classification (NCBI taxonomy): domain Bacteria; kingdom Pseudomonadati; phylum Bacteroidota; class Bacteroidia; order Bacteroidales; family Bacteroidaceae; genus Bacteroides; species Bacteroides sp. OF03-11BH. Next base: position 199,157 of record NZ_QTMW01000010.1, read on the forward strand.
AAAATAGCTTCGCGTACTTGTTCGCCGCGTACGTTGCGTGCAGCGAGTTTGCCTTCCTTGTCAATGACTACAAGGAAGGGGATGGAGTAGAAGCCATAAGCATTTTGAATAGTGCTGGGAGTTTTGCTGTTTTTAGGGAAACCTGTCTTATCCCACAGCATCACCCACGGTAGTTTTTCTTCATCTAGCATTTTTCTCCATTTTGCTTCACTGTCGTCCAGCGAGACACTAATGAATTCCAGATCATCAGCTTTCAATTCATTGTATATTGTCAACATGCTACGCATTTCTTTGCGACAAGGACCACACCAGGAAGCACAGAAATCCAGTACGACAATTTTGCCACGGAAGTCTTTCAGACTTACATTTTTTCCATTAGCATCTATGAAAGTAAAATCGGGACATTCTGCACCAATGATTTGGTGGGAGAGGATCTCTACCCTGTTTATCAACCATTTGGCAGATAAAGACTTTCTGTCTTGTTCCGGTATCATATCCAATAGCATTTTGTTGGATTGGTAATCATTTACATCTGCCAGATAAGCCAATGCAGATGCCATGGCAGGAGTCAGTTTTCCTTTGACAGAAGTAGAAATTGTTGCTATATCCGGATCTTTTTCGGTTGGCATATAGTTTTGTAAAGTCAGATACGGATCGATGCCGGTGAATGAAAGCGAACTTTGTTCAGGGTTCTTTTCATCGAAGTAACCATTAATTGTTATCGGGTTATTTTCCAGATAAACATTCTGTTCAGTTTCTCCTAAATATAGTTTATAGACATCAGGAATGATGTTTATTTCATCGGTACTAAATGTGCTATTAGTACCGATGATGCAACTTAAAACAACGCCTTCATTCATATCTTTTATTTGTAAAGTCGTTGGCTTTAATACCTTTATTCTTCCTGATATTTTCAGTCCGTTATTTCCCCATACAGTGGCACCGCATACGAGTAATATAGTTAATAATAGATTTTTTGTTTTTGTCATTATTATTAGTTTATTGTTTATTATCAGAGTTGTTATTCTTCATCGGGAGTCTCCGGTATTGGAGGTAAAGGTAAATTCCAATCCTCCGGTCCGTTGGCTATTGCTTCCAGGTCAATCTGGTATTTATCTTTTAAATATTTCTGTACGAAAGCAAACTTTTCGGTGAGAAAAGGATATTTATCAGCCGGATATACCTCTGCTAGTTGTGCTTGATTATAGAACATGGAAAGATGCATATATCCTATAAAAGTCTCTTCATTGGTTGGAGGATAAGAGTTGTTGGCTGGTGTGCTGGTGCTATTGAATACATACGTGTTTACACTTCCCGGATATCCTCTTGTAAGATAATAGTTCGGGTCATCTTCCATTCCCAAGCCTGCTATCAGATTGGTGACATGGTCAAATCCCATTTCAAATTCTTCAGGTATAATGATGTTTCCGGCTTTTACTGCTTTTTCCAATACGGGAGCCAATATCATTTTCCGACGTCTGTCAAGGAGTGCTCTGTCTGTGGGAATTAAATAAGGATCGCTGGGATTGTCTTCTCCAAACATACAAGTGCACCAATAATCCAGCCCATCGTAATTTTCGTGTATGGGTACAATCCAGCTCGCTAGGATTACGCCTCCAACTTCTAATACGCTTTTACTATAGACATTGTATCCCAAATACCAATACATAGGCAGAACTTTAGAAGTGATCGGCGGATTCAAGTATGCAAAGATATGTTTTTTCATAAATTCGACATAATAATTGGCCATTTCATCATTTACACAGCCCTGGCCTTCGTAACCACTACCGTATGCTATACCTGTCCAGCTACGGTTAAAATCAGCTCTTTGTAGATCTTTATAAATAAGATATACATTATAGTCTTCGTATATTTGGGCGATGTCATTGTCCCAACTATTATTTCCTTGAGGTACTTTGAAACGTAATTCAACGCCTCCTTCTGTAGGAGTCAGTGTGTCTTCTTCGTAACATGAAGTGAATGCCATACAAGCAAGTAATCCCCATAATATATATATATTTCTCATATTCATTTCTTTTGTTTAATTTATAAGATATATACTATTAATTTTCACGTTTTGGAGCTAATGGATTCTGTTCCAGTTTTTTATTTTTAATTAAGACAGCGTCTGGTATAGGCATGGTATAGGAAGGATCATTCTGTTTTAATGTATATACCTGTTCTCCCCATCTATGAACAATTTGTGGCATTCCGTAACGTCGGAGATCAAACCATCGTTGCCCTTCAAAACAAAGTTCTTTTCTTCTTTCATTTTTGATGAAAGTTTTGAGCGCATCACCTGTTAATCCGGTAGGCTCAACAAGTTTGTCGGGTTCATACCGTTTAGCCAGTAAGGTTTTTAAAGCAGAGAGTGCTGTACTTTCGTCATTATTATGAGCAGCTGCTTCTGCTAGATTTAAATAAGCCTCACCTAGTCTGAAGGATAAAGCAAAGTTTTCCGATCCACTAGGCTCACCTGTAGCCGAAAGTTTGTATTTGCCGAAAGTAGTATAAGAATCTTCATAGAAAACTTCATCATCTTTATTGAACTCTTTTGCTATATACTTTTCTTTTCTTAAATCTCCATCTTCAAAGCTTTCAATCAGGTTATCAGAAGCGATAAAAGCTTCTCGGTAGTAGGTGGTATTACCGAAGTAACCTTCTTCCTCATACTCTACCGACTGATCATTGAATACAGTTAAGTCTGAAACGCTTCCATATAACCAAATAACCTCAGATGATTTTAAAGATGTAAAATTGTAATAAGGCTCTGCCACTATTGGAGAAGGGAGGTCGTTTAAATCTATTAAAGCGAAGGACCAGTCTTTTATTACTTTGTTGGCGTATATGGCTGCATCTTTCCAGTTTTCCATATAAAGAAAGACACGTGATTTCAGTAATTGTATCATTGGAAGGCTGACCAGATAATTCGGCTCATATTGTTTATCTTTGCTTAAAGTAAGAAATAAACGTTCAGCTTCATTCAGATCGTCCACAATTTGGTTGTATACTTCCTCAACGGTGTTTCGTGTCATTAATAGTTGGTCTTCAGGGAGCAGGTTGCTGTCTAATTTGAGCGGAACTCCTAAAGCTTGTTTGTCATAGTTGTATGGTGCTCCAAAATGATTAACCAACATAAAATAATAGAAAGCTCTTAATCCGAGGGATTGGGCTATTACATAATTTTTTTCAGCCTCCGTACCATTTACGTCACCGATATAATCAAGAGCTGCATTTGCGCCTAAGATATAGTTATAGTATCCTTCCCAGATATTCTGAAGAGGATAACCATTCCTTTCCATAATAAAAAACATATCCGGTTGCCATGTATAAACAGCTTGTTTGGCTTCCACATCTTTTAGAGAGTTAATGCTAAATTCATAGTCAGTTTTATGGAACTGAATGTCATCGTCTAAGAAGCTAAGAAAGGGTAGTAGAAAATTACCTTTGTCCTGTCTGGGATAAGCAGAACCGATCAGCATTTCTTGTAAAGCATTTGCATCTTTGGGAACATACTCACTTTGAGATTTAGGCTCTAGAAAATCTGAGCAAGAGGATAGTGATAGTAAGACTATTCCTGTTAGTATATATATAGTTCTTTTCATTGTCTATCTTTTTATTTTTTTAGAAACCAATGTTAATACCTAATGAATAATTCCGTGGAAGTACACTGTTGCTAACTTCCGGGTCGAAACCGTTGAAACGTTTGCTGGCGATAACAAAGATGTTATCCATGTTAAAGTTGAGTGATAGATTTTTCATATATATTTTTTCGCACCACTCACGTTTCATTTGCCAGGATAGACCGATGTTGCGACAGCGTAAGAAAGAACCACTGACCACCATAGCGTCAGATTGTTCCCATAATGGAATACTATAAACATTCTCATTGTTTGGCAATTCTATATAAGCCATTCCTGCTTTGGGTAAAGAAGGAATGATTGTATGGGCTTCGTCTCCCGGTTCTTTCCAACGGTTCAGTAAATCGCGGTTTATATTTGTATATGGATCTGGCATATAATAAGAACTAGCGAATTGTTCGTATGGTGATGGCAGACGCTTCTTGTTGCCGAGTAAAAGTGAAAAACTGGTGTTTAAAGTTAATGATTTATAGCGGAAACTTAAGCTCAATCCACCTGTGAAATAAGGCTCTTTCTGACCAGAATATACCAGATAAGTAGTCGGATCTATTTGTCTGCTACGTTCTTCTTCCGGAATGTCCAAAAGATTGAATAAAGCTTCACCGGTTTTTCCGTCTAATCCTGCAAAAGAGTATGACCAGAAACTGCTGAGCGGATACCCTTCTTTTAGTACAATATCTGAGCGTCCACTTAAGAAGGAAGCTGCATTGACATCAATGTCTGTATGTCCGCCTTCATTCCAGTTCTTGGAAGCATTCAAGCTGATACTTAATGCATAGTCCCGTTTCTGTATCGGGGTAAAAGTTAATGTATATTCGATACCTCTGTTGTGGATAATACCACCGTTGCGTTTCATGGATGTTATTCCATATTCATAAGGTAATTCCAGTTCAACAATGGCATTGGAGCGTCTTGTATAATATTCCAAATTCATATAAAACATACTGAATAATTCCAGGTCTACACCGAAATTCCATGATTTGGTACGTTCCCATGATAGATTCGGATTTGGGATTTGGGAGATGGTAGATTGATATCTGTTGTATAGATTAGCCACTTTCCCCTGATTTAAAATCAAATCCGGACTAATGCGCGTTACTGCATTTCCTTGAATACCATAGGTGCCGCGGAAGTTTAAGGTTGTTATCCATTTTACATATTTCTTCATGAAGTCCTCTTCTGAAGCTCTCCAGGAGAAACCGAATGAATAGGTAGGATCAATACGGTGATTAGCATCCTGACCGAAACGGTTGGATGCATCATTACGTATATTTGCGTCATGAAGTTACGAAAAGAGTGTAATTTATTGGAAATGAGCATTGGGTAATCGCTCATAATAGTAATAGGTTACGAATTAGTTAGTTATCTACTGCATTATTCTTCTGTGCGTTGCGTAACCTTCAAAGAACTCTTCGTATGCAAAAGTAACAATAAAACGGGAGATTTAGAAATGAATCTCCTGATTTTTTCTTCTCACACAAGTTTTTCCGT